>NZ_WWKH01000220.1:0-2541 GCF_009865595.1 Streptomyces sp. SID1328
TCGCTTCCACTGGTTGTCCATTGCCCAGTGCGGATATGGCTTATTGGGGTCAGTGGGCTGACGCAGGAGGTATCCGTCGAAGGTTCCGTGCTTCTCGGCGTACCACTCGATCGTCTCCCTGATCCGAGCTGGCAGGGGCACATCGCGGTACTCCCCCGCCTTCCGATGCGTCAGCGGTCCATAGCTCTTGGTCGACAGGATGACCTGCTCATTGACCCGGTAGACGTCGTCAGCGACGAGGTTGTTGAGGTTCACGGCGGCCGCCTCACCGTTGCGCAACCCGCAGCCAATCATCAGGTCGACCATCAGCCTGAAGGCGTCGTCCCCCGCCGTGCGGATTCCACGGAGTTGCTCGAGGGACGGAATAACGGCCCGTGCCGGGTCGTACTGCGGTGGCTTCACGCCGAGCAGCGGGTTGTCGGCGTAGATTCCAAGCCGGTGGGCGTCCAGCAGGATCGCGCGGAGCTTGTCGAAGGCATTCGCCTGGGTCGCGAGCCCCGTCTTCAAGCGCTCCATGGTGCGGATGAAGTGGTCCACCACCTTGTGGTCGAAGGAGTTCATCCTCCGGCTGCCGAGCGCCGGGTTGAGGTGGTGCTCCAGGAGCGAATCGAGGTGCCGCACCGAGGCGACCGCCAGGTGCCGCTGGCCGGCCTTCCACTCCTCGGCGTACTCCTCGAAGCGCATCGTCCCGTACTTCTGGATGCGCTCCGCCTTCGACTGGGACCGGAGGGTGGCCTTCTTCTCCTTGTAGATCTCCGTCAAACGAGTGATCGCCTTGTCCTGGGTGGCGAACCCGGCTTCCTCGGTCTGCTTTCCCGCCGCGTTGCGGTACCGGATCTTGTACTCGTGGGGGCACCTCGACCAACGAGACTCAGCGTGCTCGCAGTCCTTGAAGAAGGTGCCCATCCCGCGGGCGAGTGTCCGTGCTGCCATGTTGTGCTGACTCCTCGGCGTCGCATGCTGACCTTTTGCTGACGCCCGAGGGTCCGCGATACCTCTGACCTGGGATAAACCGCCGATCACGTGGTATGTGGTGGAACTTCGTGGGGCGGACGCAGGAGGAGATCAAGGGAGCCCGGGAGGAGTGGATGAGGGGGTCTCGATTCGGGGAGGTGAAGGGGTACGAGGGAGACCGCCTCCTCGCGCCCGAACTGCCGTCCGTGCCACTGAAACCAAGGGGTCGTGTGCGCTGAACTGGCACTTTCCGGGCGGGAGTCCGCGCAGTGGGGCGAGAGGCAAGCGCGCCCCGCCCGACACGTCCGCACTGCATGAGCAAACGCCTCTTCGGTCACTCGTTCCACCCGTCCCCGAAGTGCAAGTCTCGCCGGACTTTTCACCCTTGCTCGGACTGATGCTGACCTGATGCCGACTTTGCTCCGAAGCCGGTGCCCCCGGGATCATCAACAACAAGAGGGGAAGTCATGGCGGACCCGAAGGCCGGAGGCCCCATTGCGGAGCCACGAAAACGGTAACGGGGGGGGCGTGGCGCGCTGAAGGTGCTTCTTTCTGCCCTGACGGCCATCTCACGGGTGCAGCCTGTCGTCATCGTTCCGTCACAAGTAGTCGCCGCACGGAACCCTGCCGCTCTCCCGCCCTGTCTGCACTCACGTACCACGACCACGCGTACCGCGGGGCAACAACCGACGACCGAAACCCGCGGACGAGACGACTCAGGGGGACGACATCATGCGGCACAGCAACGGCATTCGCAGGGCGGCTCTGGCGACGGTCACGGCCGTCGCGGCGGCGGTGACCGGCATCCTGCCCGGCACCGCCATGGCGGCGAGCACCACCACTTCCACTCCGCCGCCCGCCTGCCCGGCCTCCGCCCTCCAGGTCAGCGCCCGGCAGGCCGTCCACCGGCCCGTCGGGACCGGGACCGGGGCGGCGGTCGTGCAGTTCACCAACGCCTCCCGGAGGACATGCGTCCTGAAGGGCCATCCGACGGTCGCGGGCGCCGGCAACGGCTCCCCCGCCCACAACACCCCGTTCAAGGTCACCCCCACCGGCAGGGCGGCCACCGTGACGGTCCGGCCGCACGGCAAGGCGTGGGTGAAGCTGACCTTCGTCCAGGTCCAAGGGGAGGGCGATGGCTACTGCGTGTCGGGCAAGGACCCGGTGACGTATCCGACGATGGTCATCGGGCTGCCGCACTCCGGGAAGCACCAGGTCGCCCTGAACGACGGGGTGTGGGCTGAGTGCGACAACAAGGTGACCGTCACCCCGGTCTCGGCGGTCAAGCCTTCCTGACCTGCGTCACGCCCTACCTGCTGCTCGGATGGAGCGGGCGGCATCCGCTGAGAGGCGTCGGCATCGGCAGACTTCGATTCCGGTTCCGTCCCTTGCGCTTGCCGGTGGAAATGATCAGGTGGGCTGGATCTGCTAGACGGACTCGCCGCCCGAGCGCCGCCGGAGCACGGTCTGGAGCATGTCGTCGGTGATGACCGGCGGCCGGCCGCCGTGCTTGCCCTTGCGGGCCGCGGTGTCGAGCCCTTCCAGCGTCGACTCGCGGATGGACCGCAGCCGGCCGCTCGGTGGCCC
>NZ_WWKH01000024.1:0-4636 GCF_009865595.1 Streptomyces sp. SID1328
CGCGGTCAGGGTGGTCGGCTGACCGGCCACCACCGCCCCCGTCGGCGGCAGCAGAAGCACGAGACAGGACGGCGCTGCGGGGACGCTGACGGTGATCGGAGTGAAGGTGCAGGCCACACACGACCCGGCTGCCGAAGTGAAGCTGACGCCTACCGTCTGACCTGCTGTCAGCGCGACCCCCAGATTGGTTGGGACGACGACGCCGTTGACCACTGCGGCCGTGACCGTGGTTCCGCCCGGCAGGGTGTAGGTCAGGGTCCCGTTGACGGAGGTCAGGCCAGCGCTGCAGGTCAGCGTGGTGGTGGCTGTGGTGGTCCCGCCTGGGGCGGACAGCGTCGTCGAGATTGTCCCGGCCGGTGCCGCAGTGACGGTGACGGTACCGCTGTCGCTCCCCACCACGACGCCGCCGGCGTCGACGTAGCTGACCGAGACCAGCTGTACGCCCGAGCCGACGGCCGTGAACGTCGCAGGGCCGGCACCGCCGGCGACCACCGGCAGCGTCTGGGGGGTGGCGCCGTCGTAGTTGAAGACGGCCGAGGTGGCCGCGGCGGGCGCGCCGGTGACGAGGGCGGTGAAGTTCGAGCAAGCCGCCACCGTTGAAGGAATGATGGTTACTGCCATGAGAGCAGCCCCTCTTGAGGAGAGTCGGGTGTGGGCTGCCGCATACCGCCGCACCCCTTGCTGGTGCGGTTCAGGCATTCACCTGCCGGGGTGCCCATGCATGGGGACAACGATCCAGCGATCGCCGTCTGACACCACGACAGAGGATGGGCACCCACAGTCGGTTGCTCCATTACAGGCACACGAGCCAAATCCCGACCATGCGCAGGAATCGGATTAACTCGAATGGTCTAACGTTCGCCCTATCGAAAGCCGCATTAAACACAGCAAAAACACCGTAATCAGGAAGCACGCAACTGGCACCACTCCCCTCCTGCTGCACGTCCTGACCGGCGTGGCAGCCAGCCTTGACGTGGTCGGCGGCGGCCTGCATCTGGCCGCGGTCCCCGAGCAGCTGCGCACCCTGACGGGTCACGCAGGCCGCGAGACTCAGTGACGAGGACCGGCGCGGGCTGACCGCCTTGTTCTGGTCGAACATCAACCCGTACGGCACCTTCCGGCTGGAAATGGACAAGCGCCTCGACCTCGGACTGTCCAACACAATCCCCCCGGCCTCGCACGGAACCATCGGCTCCAGCTGACACGCCGATGCCGTCTAGTGCCGTGACCGAGAAGGTTTACCGGGCCGGCCCTGGCCAAGTGGCAGTTACAGGGCAGTGCTGACCCGGTGCGCTGTCGGTGGGCGACGGTGCCGATTTCGGTCGGCGAGACCGGGTGCTGGCTCGTACGGGCGAACGACGCGCAGGTCCGCATCGGCAGCGCGGCCCGCATGCCCTGCCTACCCCAGTCGCACTTGAACGTGTTCAAAAGACCTGGGAGACTGGCTGCAATCGGGCAGGAGGGGCCGGTCATGGTGAGTATGCTGCTGACGCCGTGTGGGCGGGCTCGACAGGCCGTGGCCGGCGGCCGTGGTGCGTGCGGAGGAACGACGCCGACGCGGATTCTCGATTGGGAACATCCGCGGGTCCGGTCCATCGTGCGGAGTATCGGCATGGCGACCCAGGAAAGGGAGGGGCCCGCAGCGAAGGTGGCGGCCCTCCGCCACGCACACCGGTGGATCTCCGCAGAGGTTCGCCCCGTGTACTCGGTGCAGGAGGCGCGACCAATATCCCAGGTCCTGCGGCTCGGCCGCGGCTCCTGCAGTCAGCGGATGGCCGTACTGGAAGCGGTTGCGCGGGCGTGGGGCGTTCCCTCCCGGGTGCGAGGCCTGGTCGTGGACGGCACATTCTGGTACCCACGCTTCCCCCGGCTACGTCGGCTTGTTCCCAACCAAGTAGTGCTGGCCTGGCCGGAGTTCCGCATCGAGGGCTTGTCGAAGGCCGGCCACGCCGCCGCACCCTGGCTGCCGGTGTCCGAGCTCTTCGGCGGTGCCGGCGAGCCGCGTGGACGGATCGGCGGCGGCTTCACGAACGCAGGTCCGGAGACGCTCTTCGAGGCGCTGTCCAGAACGAGTGTCGACTGGGACGGCGCCACGGCCTGCCCCGCGTCGGACGGTTCGTGTGATCTCTCGGCGTACCTGCTCACGGATCTTGGGCGCTTCGACTCCCGAGACGAGCTTTTTGCCCAGCACGGCCAGACCCTGTGTGGCCTGGCGAGACTCCTGGCCGAGCCCGTCCTGGGCCGACGAGCCGCCGGACTCTAGTGCTCTGAGGTAAGCGGGTCATTCTCTTTCGGCGTCAGCTGCGAGACGGCGGCGGCAGAGGTCGGCAGCCGTGAGGTGGGGTTGTGCAGCACATCGCTGTAGAGCCGCATCTCACGAGCTGCTCGGTCGAGGCGCTGCCGCACTGCGGCCGGTCTCCAGGCGTGCTGTATCTCGCCCCCGAACCGGACACTGGCTTCAGGCGTCTCACCGAGGCCATCGTGGAGCGATGGCCGGAAAACCCGCCGTTCGGTGGGCAGGTCGACGATGTGGTCCCGCATCTGACCATCGCCCAGGGCCAGGACGAGACTGTCATGGAAAAGGCCGAGTCTGATCTGCTCACCGGTCTCCCCGTCGTCGTGCAGGTCTCGTCGGTCGACTTATTGGTCCACGACGGGACGCGGTGGCGGCAGCGGGCCTCCTTCCCGCTGGAGTAGGCGCGGTTGCGCTGGTCGCTCAGCCGTTGCCCTGTTGGGTCTCGGCGTGCGCGAGGCGGTATGAGTCGGTGCCGGTCCCGATGATGTTGCCGCCAACTCCGGGGGACCAGCCCTGGCTGTCAGGTGGGGCCACGAACCGTTGTCAAAGCCATTGAGGACCAGGCCGAGCGCGCCGCGGGCATGATCGCCACGTGGGCGTACACGTACAGCAGCATCGACTCCGCCCGCAGCATCGGCCTGAGGATTGCGAACTCGTGCTGCCCATGGACGAGATGTGGCGTGGCCTGCGCTCCGGGCAGGGCCTCGTGGACGCCATGGACGCGATCTCCCGTCTGAACAGAACGACCAACAACGTCACGATCCACGTCACCCACCCCCTCCTGGACGTGGAGGCGCTGCCGACCGAGGTCGACCGGGCCAAGGCCCGGGGCTTGATGGACCGCTACGATACGTGGGTCATCGGCGCGTCCTCGGAGGAGGAGCTGCGCCGGGTCACCGGCAAGCGCTCCCTCGCCGAGCAGGAGCGCATGATGATCGGCTCGTAGTCGTCGGCGACGTCCACCGGGCTCGACATCGAGCCGACCTACGACGAGTCCGGCTCCGCGGCCGAGGAGGAGGGCACCCGGCACCCCGGACGCGGCAAGTACCTGATCAAGGTGGGCTCCCGGGCCGGGCATCGCCTGCGCGCTGGATTTGACTGCCGTCGAGCAGCGGCTGTACCGCACGGACACCAACCGGCGCCGCCGCACGGACGAAGGAGCGGGGGTGAGCGGCCGATGATGACGGAGAACGACCGCATGTGGGCGGCCGGAGGCGTCTTCTTCGGTGGCACGGCCGCGCTGGCGGCGTCCACCTGGGCCGGGGCCGCCGCCGGCGCCGCCCTGACCGGGGAGACGGCCGCGCCCGCCTCCCCGCTGACGGTGTACCGCATGGTCACCGACTGGTCGGCGGTCTGGCCGCACTCCCAGACCGCCTCCCTGATCGGCGCCACCCTGTTCGACGTCGCCGTCGTCGCCCTTGTCGTCTGGGGCCTGCGCCTCGCGTTCAAGTGGCACCGCAACCCCTCCAGCCTCGCCACCCTGCACCAGGTGCGGGAACTGACGCCCAAGCACGCGGCCCGCACCGCGACCCGGCTGCGGGCGTCCCTTCGCGACACCGACCCCAAGAAGCTCGCCCCCGCCGACCGGGGCGTGCTGCTCGGCGACCACCTGCCCTCCGGCACCGAGCTGCGCGGGTCGGACGAGGACACCTTCGTCGCCATCATGGCCCCCCGCGCAGGCAAGTCGACGTCCCTGGCGATCCCGGTCGCCGAGGAGGCGCCGGGCGCGCTGCTGATGACGTCGAACAAGGCCGACGTCTACGCCGCCACCCTCGCCTCCCGCGCCCGCATCGGCACGACGTGGGTGCTCGACACCCAGGGAGTCGCCCAGGTCGAGCGGCAGATGTGGTGGGACATGATCGCCCAGGCCGAGACTCTGGAAGGCGCCGAACGCCTCGCCTCCCACTTCGTCACCCAGATCACCTCCGAGCAGGCCGACCCGTTCTGGTCCCAGGCCGCCGGTGACCTGCTGGTCGGCCTGTTCCGGGCCGCATACTGGGACGGCGGCACCGTCCGCGACGTCATGAAGTGGCTGTCGGACCCGGCGGAGAAGGCGCCGATGCGCATCCTCTACCAGCACGAACCGGTCCTCGCCGAGCAAGTCGACTCCTCTATCAACATCGCCGAAGAGACCCAGTCCGGAATCTTCCAGAACGCCCGTACGGCCGTCAGCGCGCTGCGCGACGAGCGGGTGCTGGCCTGGGTAACCCCCGACACGCGGCTCCCGCGGTTCGACCCTGAGCACTTCGCCACCAGCAAGGACACCCTGTACCTGCTGAGCAAGAAGGGCGGCCCGGCGAGCGCCGTGGTGGCCGCCCTCGCGGACGCCGTGTTCACCGC
>NZ_WWKH01000221.1:0-1579 GCF_009865595.1 Streptomyces sp. SID1328
GGCTACTGCATAGGCGGCCTCCTGGCGATGCGCACCGCAGCGGCTCACCCCGGCCAGGTGGCCGCTATCGCCGCATTCCACGGTCCCGTGGGCGCGGACGGGCCCGACGCCATCGCCGAGATCACCGCCCAGGTCCACTTCGGCCACGCCGAAAGCGACCTGACACCCGAGGCCCTGGGCGAGCTCAACCGGGCACTGGACGCCGCGAAGGTCGACTACACCTCCCCGAGATCTACCCCGGCACCATCCACGGGTTCACCATGTCCGACACCGACGCCTTCAACTCCGCCGGGCTGCAGCGCCACTGGGACCGCCTGCTCCCCCTTCTCAACCGCGCACTGGCCAACATCTGAAGTCTCGGATCGGAAACCAAACCTGAAGTACACGGCGGCGACCAACAGACGGCCCGGCGGGCCACACCGATGTCGGCATGGCCGGCCGCTGGCCCGCCCGGCCATCCAGCGTTCGGCCGGGCAGGCCAGCCGATCCCGGTTGACGGTGTCGGCGTCCACCCAAGCGACGCTCCGCCGCGCGATCAGCGCGCTCGGAGCCGATGCCGGGCAGGCAAGCAACTACGCGACACGCGCACCGAGCCTCCCGGCTCCGCCTCGGTTTAAGCTGCGCCCGTGCCTCACCAGCCCATCCCACCCGCTTCCGCGCTCCGGAGCTCCGGCACCCCGGAGCGGACGGGGATCAGACGACGGCTTCTCGGCGCGCTCGTGGCCGTCGCCGTGCTCGCCGGGTCAGTGACCGTCGCGGTGGTCCTGACCGGTTCCGAACCTTCGACACGCAGGCCCGATTCCGGTGTCGGGGCGCGGACGCCCGAGTCCGGCGCGCCCTCGGCGCCGGCGCGTACCGCGGGCCGGAAGTGGGGCTTCGGGCTTTCTTTCGGTGACTCGCTGACCTGGATGACGGACGCCGAGCGGGCCCGTGCCATGGCGGATGCCGAGGAACTGGGCGTGCACTGGCTGCGGGTCGATCTGTCGTGGCGGAACATCCAGCCCGATTCACCGGACCAGTACCTGTGGGAACGCTTCGCCCCGGTGGTGGATGCGGCCCGCGCCCACGGGCTCGAGGTGCTTCCCACCCTTTCCTACACTCCGCGCTGGGCCGCCGATCCGCGCTGCGCGGGCGTCGGCCCAGCGCGCCCGCCCGCCAACAGTGACCGGTTCGCCGAGTTCGCCCGTCAGGCCGCCGAGCGGTACTCGCCCAAGGGCGTGCACACGTGGGAGATATGCGTATCGTGCTCTGCCCTCTCGCCGCCTCAGACCCCGTTTGCCTCCTGATCTGGGCCAACGCTGCCGAGGCCGACCGTCTCGGCGGTGATCACCGCAAGGGCTTCCTGGAGTCGGCGGACGGCATCTTCCGCCTCCTTGTATTCCTCAGGACTGGGGAGGACGGTGCCGAAGCTGCCGCCACGGTCGGCTGGCATGGCACGCCAACGCAGGACCGGCTCAAGCGCGTTGAGAGCACCAGAGAGGAACCAGGCCAGACGGCCGTGAGTACGCGCGAGAGAGATGGCCAGGACGGCGAGAGTTTCCCGCAAGTGTTCGAGCCGCTTGATCTGCGGCAAGTCCTC
>NZ_WWKH01000222.1:0-1303 GCF_009865595.1 Streptomyces sp. SID1328
GGTCCGGCGCCGCACGCCGGGCCGCCCCGCGCTCAGCCTGGTCCCCGGCACCCCCGACCTCGCCGCCTTCCCCCGCACCGAGTGGCTGAGGGCCGCCCGCCGCGCCTTGACCCGCGCCCCCAACGACGCGCTCGGCTACGGCGATCCGCGCGGGCGCCCCGAACTGCGCACCGCCGTCGCCGGATACCTCGCCCGCGTCCGGGGCGTCCGCACCGGCCCCGACTCGGTGCTGATCACGGCAGGTTTCTCGCACGCCCTGTGCCTCCTCGGCGCCGTGCTGCGCGGCCGGGGCGCCCGCACGGTCGCCGTCGAGTCGTACGGCCTCTACGTGCACCGCGACCTGCTCGCCGGAGCGGGCCTGACGACCACCGCGCTGCCGTACGGCGAACTCGGCACCGACACACGGGGACTGGGCGCAGAGGGCGCCGTACTCCTCACCCCTGCCACCAGTTCCCCATGGGCACCCCGCTGCACCCGGACCGGCGGGCGGCCGTCGTCGACTGGGCGCGGCGGACCGGCGGGCTGATCCTGGAGGACGACTACGACGGCGAGTTCCGCTACGACCGCCAGCCCGTCGGCGCTCTCCAGGGCCTCGACCCCGACCACGTGGTCTACCTCGGCACCGCCAGCAAGTCCCTCGCCCCCGGACTCCGCCTGGGCTGGATGGTGGTACCCCCGGCGCTGCTGGCGGAGCTGACGGAGGCCAAGGGACACAGCGACAGCGTCGGGGTGCTGGACCAGCTCACGCTGGCCGAGTTCATCGCCTCGGGCGCGTACGACCGTCATGTGCGGGCCGCCCGGCAGCGCTACCGGCGCCGCCGGGACCAGCTGGCCGCCGCCGTGGCCGACCGGGCGCCGGAGGTGACGGTCACCGGGATCGCGGCCGGGCTGCACGCGGTGCTGCGACTGCCGCCCGGCACCGAGCAGACGGTCGTGCAGGCCGCCCACTGGCAGGGACTCGCGCTGCACGGCCTCGCCTTCTACCGGCACCGACTGGCCGTCACCGAACCGCTGGAGGCGCTCGTCGTCGGCTACGGCACCCCGCCCGACAGCACCTGGCCGACCGCCCTGGAGGCCCTGTGCCGGGCACTGCCGTGACCCGCTCGCGGGTGCGGTGCGCGAAGCGCGCCCCCCCCCACGGGGGTCAGCCCGCGGACGCGGTGCCCGCGCCTTCCCGGGCAGCGGCCGGGCCGTCACCCTCGGGCCCCGGCGCCTCCCCGAACCGCGCCAACGCCAGCGCCCCCGCCACCGCCACGACGAACCCCAGCACCGCGAGCGGGCCGAGCCCCGCCCGCGTGCGGTC
>NZ_WWKH01000223.1:0-5839 GCF_009865595.1 Streptomyces sp. SID1328
TCCCGTACACCAACAACGACCGCTACCGCGGCATCCACGGCAGCCGCCACGTGATCCTCGTCAACCCGGCCGACCTCTCCGAACTCGGCCTCGCCCAGGGTGATCGCGTGGACCTGGTGAGCGTCTGGGAGGACGGCACCGAGCGCCGGGCCAAGAACTTCGAGGTCGTGTCCTACCCGGCGGCCAAGGGTTCGGCCGCCGCCTACTACCCGGAGACGAACGTCCTCGTGCCGCTCGACAGCGTCGCCGACATAAGCAACCAGCCCACGTCGAAGGGCATCGTCGTCCGCCTCGAACCCACGGGCGACCGATCCCGGCCGGCACCCGTCTGACCGGAACCGATGGCTGCCCGGCGGCCAGGCGGGCGATGTGCTGCAGCGGGCCGTCGGGGGCCCCGCTTGCCCGACGGTACTACTGCGGCGCCCGCTGCCTTCTGCTGATCATTCCGGTGTCTTCGCGGGGATCTGGATGCCGATGAGGCAGGTGTCGTCGTCCGTGTCCGACTTGCTGTAGGTGAGCAGCCGGTCGAGGCGCTGCCCCAGGGCGCCGGCGGGGGTCTCGGCGGTACGCAGCAGATGGGTCAGGGAGTCCTCCACGGCGGTGTCGCGGCGCTCGACCAGGCCGTCGGTGTACATGAGCAGTGTGTCACCGGGCTGTAGTTGGGTCTGGTCTTCGCCGTAGGCCGCGTCTGCCAGGGCGCCGAGCAGGAGGCCCCCGGTCAGGGGCAGGGTGTCCGCCTGGGCGCCGCGGACGAGGACCGGGGGGAGGTGGCCGGCTCTGGCCCAGCGCATGACGCGGGTGGCCGGGTCGTACAGCGCGCACACCGCGGTCGCGGTGAGGTGGTCGGTGAGGTGGTGGACGACGTTGTTGAGCCAGGACATCAGCTGGGCGGGGCCCGCGCCGGTCATGGCCAGGCCGCGCAGTGCGTTGCGCAGGACGACCATGCCGGTGGCGGCTTTGATGCCGTGCCCGGCGACGTCGCCCACGCTCAGCAGGACTTGGCCGGTGGGCAGGACGAGGGCGTCGTACCAGTCGCCGCCGACCATGGCTTCGGATTCGGCGGGCCGGTAGCGCACGGCGACCTCGAGGCCGGACACCTCCAGCGGGCCGTGGGCGGGGGGCATGATGGCGTGCTGCAGCTGAAGGGCGAGGCGGTTGCGTTCGGCGGATTCCTGCTCGGTGTGGGCGAGCTGGTCGCGCGTGGCGGCCAGGGCCACTTCCGTCCAGTGCTGGGAGGATATGTCCTGGTAGGCGCCTCGAAGGACGGCAAGCCGGCCGTCGGAGGAGGTGACGGGTTCGGCCACGACCCTGATGTGCCGGGTGACGCCGTCGGATCGCTGCAGCCGGAAGGCGACGCTGGCGGAGCGGCCGTGGTGCACAACAGCGCGCAGGAAGCGGCCGATGGCGACGCCGTCGTCCGGGTGGGCGTGGGCGGCCAGCTCGTGCAGGGACAGCGGTCCGGCGGAGGGCGGCCGCCCGTAGAGGGCGAACAGCTCACCGTTCCAGGTGATGTCACCGGTGAGCAGGTCTTCCTCGAAACCGCCGATCCGGCCGAGGCGTTGTGCGTGCTGCAGGATGCTGGCCAGGCGGGCGGTTTCGTCCTCGATGCGCCAGATCATCAGCAGGCTGTCGCCGTGACGGCTGACGCTGATGTCGGCGACCGTGCTCAGGGAGACCTGGTCGATGAGGGTGGGCAGCGTCATGCGCCGGGCCCTGAAGGGTTCCCCGGTGGCGTAGACCCTCTCCAGCTGTCCGAAGAGGTCGCTCGAGCCGACGGCCAAGGGGTAGATCTGCAGCAGCAGTGCGCCGGTGAGAGCGCTGCGCGGCCGGCCGGCGGGGTCCTGGAAGTGACTGTTGGTGTGGTGGATGCGGAAGTCTGCGAGCCGGCCCTCGGTGTCCAGACGGGGGGTCAGGACCAAGGCTGGATCGTGCAGCCCGTCGGCGAGGTGGATGAGTTCGGTGGCGGACTCGTCGGGTGCGGAGGCGCCCGGCGGGTGGCTGTCGCCGGTGGGGCGGGTCTCGAGGGTGTGGGCGCACAGGTCGGCCAGCGCCTCGAGCTGGCGGTGTATGGCGGGGGGTTGCTCGGTGAGCGGCAGGGGCCAGCAGATCTCCAGCACTCCGCTGATGCGGCCGCCGGTACCCGCGCACAGGGCGATGCGGCCGCCGTCCGGGAAGTCGAGGTAGCCGATGGAGGGCACGTGCCCGCTCATGGAGGCGATGTGCACGAGGCGGCGGTCGGTCAGGGCGCGCCGGGCCACGGTGGCGACGCCGGGCGGCACATGGCGCCAGCGTTCGGCTTCGTCGTCGCTGAACCCGGCGTGGCCGCGCAGGGTGAGCGAGCCGTCCGGGCTCGCGCTCCATACGGCGACGGCCGCGGCGCCCAGCGGGGTCAGAGCGTGCTGCAGCAGGGACTCGGCGACGGCCTGGGTGTCGCCGGCGGCCAGGGCGCCGCTCTCCGCGGCCCGCAGCCGTACGGCCAGGGACGCCTGGTCGTCTTTGCCGGTGCTGTTGCCGCTGAGCTGGAGGAATTCCAGCGCGATCTGGGCCACCTGGTCGCGGGCGGCCTGGTTGATGATGTCGGCGGCCAGTTCGAGGTCGGACACACCGGACTGTTCGGCGAGCTCCGCGAGTTGCCGGGCGGCCTGGACGGGGCCGCAGTGCAGCCGCTCGATCAAGATGCCCTTGGCCAGTTCGATCAGTGCGCGGCCATCGGCGGCGGCCCGGGCGGCCTGCACTTCCTCGTTCAGCCGTGCCACGGTCGCGGCCAGGCGGCCCACCACGACCTGGCCGGCTGCCTGCGCAGCCGGCTCCACCTCCACGCCCGCCGGCTCCGCCCGCTGCGGCCGGACCGGGACCAAGCCTGCGGCCTGCGACGAAGCCGCGGTGGCGGGCACGCGCTCATGCGGACGTGGCTCCTGCCGTGCGCCGTCGGCGAACGCGGCTTCCGCCGAGTCCTCGGCATACTCGGGTGCGTTCATCGTGCCGACGACTCCTCGCAGGACCAGGCCCGTGCCGCCGGCCGGCCGGCGCGGCGACGGCCGGCGGGCACGGATGCGCGGCGGGAGACGGGAGAGACCAGCATGGTGCTCACTGCTCCTTGAGCCAGCGCCGGATGCACGCCACGAGATCGTTGGCGTCCACGGGCTTGGTGACGTAGTCGCTGGCGCCGGAGGCAAGGCTCTTGTCCCGGTCTCCCGGCATGGCCTTCGCGGTCACCGCGATGACCGGCAGGTCCACGTACTCGGGCATCTGCCGGATCTGGGCGGTCGCGGCGTAGCCGTCCATCTCCGGCATCATCACATCCATCAGGATCAGGTCGATCTCGGGATGCGCCTTCAGGCACTCGATCCCCTTACGGCCGTCCTCGGCATGCAGAACACGCATTCCGTGCAGTTCCAGGATCCCGGTGATGGCGTAGAGGTTGCGGGCGTCGTCGTCGACGACCAGCACGGTGCAGCCCTGCAACTGCTCATCGAGGGTGTCGAGCCTGGGCTGCCGGCTCTCCTCGCCGCGTACCAGCGCCACCACGTCTCCCGGCTGCTCGGCCGACAGATGCAGGGCGATGCGCTCGCGCAGTTCGTCCAGGCTGCCCAGGACCTCCAGCGGACGGCCGGCCGCCCGAGCCCGAAGAGCCTGCTCCCGGTCCGCGCCCAGCTGACGGCTGCTGTGCGCGAGCACGGGCACGTGCCGCAGCGCCTCATCACCGTCCATCGCGTCGAGGAAGGCCCCTGCCTGCCCCTCGGCCATGTCCAGCTCCAGCACGACGCAGTGGAAGGGCTCGGCCGCCAGTGCGGCGGCAGCTTCCTGGGCTCCGACCGTCGTGATCACCTCGACGTGGCCATGGTGATCGGACGCTCCAGGGCTTCCCTCAAGTCCGACCGCGCTTTCGGCGACCAGCGACAGCAGGCCGCGCTGGCGCTCTTCGATCACCAGCAGCCGACGCGGCTGCGCCTGCCCCGGAGCCTGTTCCGCGGGGGCGGACAGCTCCCGGTTCCCCGACAGCGCACTGGTCACCTCCCCGGGGACCGGCATGCCCTGCTCGTCGGCCGTGGTCTGGTCGAGCAAGTCGGCACGTGCGGCCGGCAGGTACAGCGTGAAGGTGCTGCCTCGGCCGGGCGTGCTCTGGGCGGTGAGAGCGCCGCCCAGGAGATGGGCGATCTCGCGGCTGATGGACAGCCCCAGCCCGGTGCCCCCGTATTTGCGGCTGGTGGTCCCGTCCGCCTGCTGGAACGCGCCGAAGATCGTCTCCAGGTGCTGGGCGGCGATGCCGATCCCGGTGTCCTTGACCCGGAAGGCCACCACCGGGCCGTCCCGGTGCACACCGGCGGGTACCTCCTCCTCGCCGGCCGGCTCTATGCACAGCTCGATACCCCCGCGCTCGGTGAACTTGATCGCGTTCGAGATCAGGTTGCGCAGCACCTGCCGCAGCCGGGCATCGTCGGTGACCAGCTCCGAGGGCACCCGGGAGGCGGAGGCGATGGCGAAGGACAGGCCCTTCTGGGTGGTCATCGGGCGGAACGTCACCTCGATGTAGTCCAGCAGCCCGCGCAGCGGGACCTGCTCGAGGTTGATGTCCATCTTCCCGGCCTCGACCTTGGACAGGTCCAGGATGTCGTTGATCAGCTGGAGCAGGTCGGAACCGGCCGAGTGGATGATGCCCGCGTACTCCACCTGCTTGGGCGTCAGGTTGCGCGAGGGGTTCTGGGCGAGCAGCTGGGCCAGGATGAGGAGGCTGTTGAGCGGGGTGCGCAGCTCGTGGCTCATGTTGGCCAGGAACTCCGACTTGTACTTCGACGCCAAGGACAGCTGCTGGGCGCGGTCCTCCAGCTCCTGGCGGGCCTGCTCGATCTGCAGGTTCTTGCCTTCGATGTCGCGGTTCTGCGAAGCCAGAAGCTTGGCCTTGTCTTCCAACTCCGCGTTGGAGCGCTGCAGTTCCTCCTGCTGCACCTGCAGTTCTTCGGAGCGGGCCTGGAGTTCCCCGGTCAGCCGCTGGGATTCCTCGAGCAGTTCATCGGTGCGGGCGTTGGCGAGGATGGTGTTGACGTTCACGCCGAGCGCTTCCGCGAGCCGCTCGAGGAAGTCGCGGTGGATGGAGGTGAAGGGCGTGAAGGACGCCAGTTCGATCACGCCGAGCACCTGGTCCTCCACCGCGATGGGAAGCACGATCAGACCGCCCGGAGTGGCCTTGCCCAGTCCGCTGGAGATGCCGATGTACTCGCCGGGCACCCCCTCCGCGGTGATGACGCGGCGGCTGCGGGCCGCCTGGCCCACCAGCGACTCACCCAGCGTGAACCGGTCGTGGCCGTCGACGCCGGCGGGCCGGCCGTAGGAGCCCACGAGCCTGAGCTCCGTACCGGCCGGGGTGTCTTCGGCCAGGTAGAACGCGCCGTACTGCGCCGACACCAGCGGGGTGAGATCCTCCATGACCAGCTCGGCCACCACCGACAGGTCGCGGTGACCCTGCATCAGGCCGGAGATGTGCGCCAGGCTGGACTTGAGCCAGTCCTGTTCCTGGTTCGCCTGGGTCGTTTCCCTGAGGGACCCGACCATGGCGTTGATGTTGTCCTTGAGTTCGGCGACCTCGCCGGAGGCTTCCACGGTGATCGAGCGGGTCAGGTCGCCCTCGGCGACCGCGCTGGCCACCTCCGCGATCGCCCGCACCTGGCTGGTCAGGTTCCCGGCGAGTTCGTTGACGTTCTCCGTCAGCCGCTTCCACGTGCCCGAGACGCCCTCGACCTCTGCCTGGCCGCCGAGGCGGCCCTCGCTGCCGACTTCGCGGGCCACGCGGGTGACCTCGGCGGCGAACGAGGAGAGCTGGTCCACCATCGTGTTGATGGTG
>NZ_WWKH01000224.1:0-6422 GCF_009865595.1 Streptomyces sp. SID1328
CCTCGGCCGCCCCCTCGGCTCCCACCTGGCCGCCCGCAGGCCGGCGCACGCCCCCTCACTCGTCCTGGCCGCCGGCCGAGGCTTCCGCGCATGCCGAGCCCCCGACCGCCTCGTGGCCGCCGGCCGAGCCGGCCGCCGCCTGGCCGCCGGCCGATTCCTCGTCCCCGACCGCCACCTGGCCCCCCACCGCTCCGACCTCGGCCTTTCCCGCCGACCCCTGGCCCCCCGCCGACCCGGCACCGCCCCGCAGCGGTCCCAGCCGTCGTGTCCTCTGGTCCGTCATCGTCGGGGCGGCGGCAGCCGGGATCGCGGTGAGCCTGGTGCTGACGCTGGTCGTCGGGAAGGACAACGGAGACGACCGGAGCCAGAAGGGGCAGGGGCACACCTCCTCCGCGCCCGTGACCCGTAGCCCGAGCCCTGTCTCCGGTTCGCCCACCCCCAGCCCCTCGCCCAGCGCACCCCCCGCCGGATATGAGCTGCACGACGACGGTGAGGGATTCCGGGTGGCCGTGCCCGAGGGGTGGACGCGGGCCACCGTGCCCTCCGAGTACGGGATGGCCGTGGTGAACTTCCGCAGCCCGGACCGGGAGCACCGGCTCCAGGTGTACGAGGTGTCGGAGGCGAGTCCGGAAGCGTCCTTCGACCTGTACCTCTCGGACCGGACGGCCAAGCCGCGCGGATTCGAGCAGCTGGCGCTGACCAACCTGGACGAGGGGGACTTCACCGGGTCCCGGCTGGAGTACCTCGCCGACACCATTCGCAACGAGCCCGACGTCGGGACCTGGCACGTCTACGACGAGCGCTTCGTCGCCGCCGACGGCAAGATCTACGCGCTCGCCGCGTACGGCCCGGACGCCGACGGCAGGGAGGACGAGCTGGAACTCCTCACCACCGCGCTCGCCTGGTTCTGCCCGCCCGGCATGAACTGCGACCCGGCCGGGAACGCGGCGCTGGACTGATCGAATAGACCCGGTTCGCACAGGTGCGTACCGCGGCCGTGATCCACGCCACCTTCATTCGTCCGATTCCTCCATATTTCTCCCGTAATTTCCGTGACCCAGCGCACTTTCGGCCATCAAATGCGCATGCGCTTCATCCGCCTCGGGCATGCGGTCATCCGCCCGGACGTGGCGGCTCTGTCACACAGGGCGTCTGAACAGGAACGGAAGGCAAAACCGATCATGGCGGACAGAACGGAACGACCGGCCGAGGCCACCATCCACGCCGGAGGCGAGTGGCTGGAAGCGGCCTCCGGTGCGACCCGCGAGATCCTCGACCCCGCGGACGGCAGGCCCTTCGCCGTCGTCGCGGAGGGCGGCAGCGAGGACGTCGACCGCGCGGTGGCCGCAGCCCGCCGCGCGTTCGACGAGGGCCCGTGGCCACACACCCCGGTCGCCGAGCGCGCCGCCCTGCTGCGCCGCGTCGCCGACCTCCTGGTCCGCGACCGCGAGGAGCTGGGCCTGCTGGAGAGCAGGGACGCGGGCAAGACCGTCGAGGAGGGCCGCGTCGACATCGACTGTGTCGCCGACGCCTTCCGCTACTTCGCGGACCTGGTCGCCGCCGAGGCGCCCGGCCGGGTGGTCGACGCGGGCTCGCCCGACATCCACAGCGTCGTCGTGCACGAGCCGGTCGGTGTCTGCTCGCTGATCACTCCGTGGAACTACCCGCTGCTCCAGGCGAGCTGGAAGATCGCCCCGGCGCTCGCCGCGGGCAACACCTTCGTGATCAAGCCCAGCGAGATCACCCCGATGACCACCATCGCGCTCATCGAGCTGCTGGTGGAGGCCGGACTCCCCGAGGGCGTCGCGGGCCTGGTCACCGGCCCCGGCCACACCGTCGGCGCCCGCCTGGCCGACCACCCCGACGTCGACCTCGTCTCCTTCACCGGCGGTCTGGTCAGCGGCGTCAAGGTGGCCCAGGCCGCCGCGCCGAGCGTGAAGAAGGTCGCCCTGGAACTCGGCGGCAAGAACCCCAACGTGGTCTTCGCCGACGCCTGCGCCACCGACGAGGGCTTCGACACCGCCGTCGACCAGGCCCTCAACGCCGCCTTCATCCACAGCGGCCAGGTCTGCTCGGCCGGCGGACGCCTCATCATCGAGGAGTCCGTCCGGGACCGCTTCGTCGCCGAACTCGCCAGCCGCGCCCGGAAGATCAGGCTCGGGCGCGGCACCGTACCCGGCGTCGAGTGCGGCCCGCTCGTCTCCGAGCAGCAGCGCGCCAAGACCGAGGACTTCGTCGCCTCCGCGCTCGCCGAGGGCGCGCGCCTGGTCTGCGGTGGCAAGCGCCCCGAGCCCACCGCCGACCGCCCCGAGTCCGGCTACTTCTACGAGCCGACCGTCCTCGACCACTGCCACCGCGAGATGCGCGTCGTGCGGGAGGAGGTCTTCGGACCCGTCCTCACCGTCGAGACCTTCCGCACCGAGGACGAGGCGGTCGCCCTCGCCAACGACACCGAGTACGGCCTCGCGGGCGCCGTCTGGACCGCCGACCCCGGCCGCGCCCGGCGCGTCGCCGCCCGGCTGCGGCACGGCACCGTGTGGATCAACGACTTCCACCCCTACCTGCCGCAGGCGGAGTGGGGCGGCTTCGGCAAGAGCGGCACCGGCCGCGAACTGGGCCCCGCCGGCCTCGCCGAGTACCGCGAGACCAAGCACGTGTACCAGAACCTCGCCCCGAGCCCGGTGCGCTGGTTCGCCGGCTGAGCCCGGCCCCTCCAGACCTTCGTACGACCTCCCGCCCACAGGAGTCAGACACCCCATGCCCGAACACACCCACGAGTACGACTACGTCGTCGTCGGCGGCGGCACGGCGGGCTCCGTCATCGCCTCCCGCCTGACCGAGAACCCGGACGTCACCGTCGCCGTCATCGAGGGCGGCCCGAGCGACGTCGACCGCGACGACGTGCTCACCCTGCGCCGCTGGATGGGCCTGCTCGGCGGCGACCTCGACTACGACTACCCGACCACCGAGCAGCCGCGCGGCAACTCCCACATCCGGCACAGCCGGGCCCGCGTGCTCGGCGGCTGCTCCTCGCACAACACCCTGATCTCGTTCAAGCCGCTCCCCTCCGACTGGGACGAGTGGGAGCAGGCCGGGGCCAGCGGCTGGGGCGCCGTGCAGATGGAGGCGTACTTCGCCCGGCTGAAGAACAACATCGTCCCGGTGGACGAGAAGGACCGCAACGCCATCGCGCGGGACTTCGTGGACGCCGCCCAGTCCACGCTCGGCGTGCCGCGCGTCGAGGGCTTCAACAAGAAGCCGTTCACCGACGGCGTCGGCTTCTTCGACCTCGCCTACCACCCCGAGGACAACAAGCGCTCCTCGGCCTCGGTCGCCTATCTGCACCCGGTGATGGACGAGCGCCCCAATCTCCACCTCTTCCTGGAGACCTGGGCGTACAAGCTGGAGCTGGACGGCACCCGCGCCGAGGGCGTCCACGTCCGCACCAAGGACGGCCGCGAACTGCTGGTGAAGGCGCGCAACGAGGTGGTCCTCTGCGCCGGCGCCGTCGACACCCCGCGCCTGCTGCTGCACTCGGGCATCGGCCCGCGCGCCGACCTGGAGGCCCTTGGCATCCCGGTCGTGCTGGACCTCCCCGGCGTCGGCGAGAACCTGCTCGACCACCCGGAGTCGGTCATCGTCTGGGAGACCCACGGCCCCATCCCGGAGAACTCCGCGATGGACTCCGACGCGGGCCTGTTCGTCCGCCGCGACCCCGAAAGCGCGGGCCCGGACCTGATGTTCCACTTCTACCAGATCCCGTTCACGGACAATCCGGAGCGCCTCGGCTACGAGCGGCCCGAGTTCGGCGTCTCCATGACCCCGAACATCCCCAAGCCCAGGAGCCGCGGCCGCCTCTACCTCACCAGCGCCGACCCCGAGGTCAAGCCCGCGCTGGACTTCCGGTACTTCACCGACGAGGACGACTACGACGCCCAGACCCTGGTCGACGGCATCCGTATCGCCCGCGAGGTGGCCAAGTCGGAGCCGCTGGCGCACTGGCTCAAGCGCGAGGTCTGCCCCGGACCCGAGGTCCAGGACGACGAGGAGCTGAGCGAGTATGCGCGCAAGGTCGCGCACACCGTGTACCACCCGGCCGGCACCTGCAAGATGGGCGCCGCCGATGACGAACTCGCCGTGGTCGACCCCGAGTTGCGTGTCCGGGGTCTGCACGGCATCCGCATAGCCGACGCGTCCGTCTTCCCGACGATGACCGCGGTGAACCCGATGATCGGAGTGCTCATGGTCGGGGAGAAGGCCGTCGAACTGATCGGTGGTGACGCGCGATGACGCTCACCGTTCCCACCCGTAAGCCGCCCACCTCCGCCGAAGGGTCCGACGCGCCGGTCTTCGCCGTCGACGGCCTGTGGAAGGTGTTCGGCCCCAAGCCCGAGCGCGTCCCCGCGGACCCGGCGCTGGCCGCGCTGAGCCCCGCCGAGCTGCGCGCCGAGACCGGCTGCACGGCCGCCGTGCGGGACGTGTCCTTCGAGGTCCGCAAGGGCGAGGTCTTCGTCGTCATGGGCCTGTCCGGCTCCGGCAAGTCCACCCTGGTGCGCTGCCTGACCCGGCTGATCGAGCCCACCGCGGGCACCATCGCCATCGACGGCGAGGACGTACGCGCCATGGACCGCGGCCGGCTGCGCGAACTGCGCCGTCACCGGGCCGCGATGGTCTTCCAGCACTTCGGTCTGCTGCCGCACCGCACGGTCCTCGACAACGTCGCCTACGGCCTGGAGATCCAGGGCATGGGCCGTGCCGAGCGGCGCGAGAAGGCCGCCGAGGTCGTCGCCAAGGTCGGCCTGGCCGGCATGGAGAAGCGCCGCCCCGGTCAGCTCTCCGGCGGTCAGCGCCAGCGTGTCGGGCTCGCCCGCGCCCTCGCCGTGGACCCCGAGGTGCTGCTGTTCGACGAGCCGTTCAGCGCGCTCGACCCGCTGATCCGGCGCGACATGCAGGACGAGGTCGCCCGCCTGCACAGCGAAGAGGGCCGCACCATGGTCTTCATCACCCACGACCTCACCGAGGCCCTCAAGCTCGGCGACCGCATCGCCCTGATGCGCGACGGCCGCGTGGTCCAGCTCGGCACCCCCGAGGAGATCGTCAACTCCCCGGCCGACGACTACGTCCGCGAGTTCGTCCGCGACGTGCCGCGCGAGCAGGTCGTCACCTGCCGCACCGCCATGCGCCCCGCCTCCCTGGAGGAGGCCGGCAGCGGCCCCGCCGTGCGCCCCGAGGCCCCGGTCGCCGAGGCCATCGAGGCCGTCGCCCGTGCCGGTGAACCGGCCCGCGTGATGGACCACGGCACCTGCATGGGCGTCGTCGACTCCGACGCCCTGCTCAATGTGGTCGCGGGCACCGGCACGGCCGCCCCCGCCAAGCGGGAGGCCGAGCCCACCCTCGTGTCCGCCGCCGAGCCCAAGGCGGTCTGATGGCTACGATCACCGCCCCTACGGCCCGGCGCGCCCTGCCCGGCCTGCTGAAGTCCCGTCCGGTGGCCAAGCTGCTCACGCTCGCCGTCGCCGCCGTGATCCTCGTCCCCCTGCTCGACAGCCGGTGGGGCAGCGGACACTGGCCGCACGCGCTGACCGTGAGCCTCACCGGCCCGCTCGGCGACGCCAGCGACTGGGTGATGAACAACCGGGACAGCCACCCGCTGTTCCTGTACTTCTTCGGCCACATCAGCAACGCGGTCGTGCTCTGCGTACGCGGTGTCTACCTCGCCCTGCTCGCCATGGGCTGGGTCGGCGTCACCGTGCTCGGCGCCCTGGTCGCCTGGCGGGTGGCCGGAGTGAGGCTCGCGGCCGGGACGGCCATGGCGTTCCTCGCCTGCGGCGCGCTCGGCATGTGGCTGCCCACCATGCAGACGCTCGCGCTCATGGTGGCCGCCGTGCTCGCGTCCGTCGCCGTCGGCGTCCTGCTCGGCCTCGCCGCCGGGCTCTCCGACCGGCTGGACCGCGCCCTGCGCCCGGTGCTCGACACCATGCAGGTGCTCCCGGCCTTCGCCTACCTGCTGCCCGTGGTGCTGGTCTTCGGCATCGGCGTCCCCGCCGCCGTCCTCGCCACCGTGGTCTACGCCGCCCCGCCCATGGCGCGGCTCACCGCGCTCGGCCTGCGCGGCGCCGACCCCGAGGTGCTGGAGGCGGTGCGCTCGCTGGGCGCCACCCCGCGCCAGCGGCTGCTGAGCGCGCGCATCCCGCTGGCCCGCAAGGAACTCCTGCTCGGTCTCAACCAGACGATCATGATGGCGCTGTCCATGGCCGTCATCGCCTCCGTCATCGGCGCGGGCGGCCTCGGTGACCGCGTCTACCAGGCGCTGGCCTCCGTCGACGTCGGCGCCGCCCTCGCGGCCGGCATCCCGATCGTGCTGCTCGCCATCGTGCTGGACCGGGTGACCGGCGCCGCCGGCCGCGCCGCCGACAACGCCG
>NZ_WWKH01000225.1:0-1024 GCF_009865595.1 Streptomyces sp. SID1328
CGCGCTGCTGTGGGCCGGGGGTTCGGCTGCGGTCGTGCTCTGTGTCGCGGTGACCGTGGCCGCGCATGCCCGCGCTTCCGCCCGCCGGGCCCGGCTGCGGCTTGCGGGCGCGCTGGCCGACGTGGAGCGGCTGGAGCGGCAGCGGACCTCGGCGACCGAGGAGACGCGCCGGGAGCAGCAGCGACTCATCGACGAACTGGCGGCCCAGCGTGCCGAGTTCAGCGCCGAGCGGACCCGGCTCGAGAAGGAGGGCGCACGCGAGGCGGACCGGCTGCGCCGCGAGGTGCTGCGGCTCTCCGGCGAGCTGGAGAAGGCCCGGCGCGAGCGGGCGGCGGCCGTGTCGGCCACCTCCAACACCGCTGGCCGGATGCAGGCGCTGGCCACGGCCACCCTGGCCGACCTGCGAGCCATGGAGGAGCGGCACAGCGACGAGGAGGTGCTCGCCGACCTGCTGCACCTGGACCACCGCACCGCGCAGGCGGGCCGGCTGGCGGACTCCATCGCCGTGCTGACCGGTGCGCGTTCGGGACGGCGCTGGGCGCGGCCCATCGCGATGGAGTCCATCCTGCGCGGCGCCATGGGCCGGATCGGCGGCTACCGCCGGGTGCGGGTGCACTCCGTCAGCGAGGTCGCCGTCGCCGGGCACGCCGCCGAGGGCGTGATGCACGCGCTCGCCGAACTCCTGGACAATGCGACGAACTTCTCGCCGCCCACCGCCGAGGTCCATGTCTACGTGGAGGAGGTCCCGGCCGGGGTCATCGTCTCCGTGGAGGACAGCGGCCTGGTGATGGGTGACGTCCAACTGCGGCGCGCCGAGAAGGCGGTGACCGGTGACGTGTCCGGGCTGGGCGGTCTGACCGGTACCCGGCTGGGGCTCGCGGTGGTCGGCAGGCTGGCCCGGAAGTACGGGCTGAAGGTGTCGTTCCGGCCCTCGGCGCGCGGCGGCACCGGTGTGCTGATGCTCGTACCGCAGGAGATCCTCACCAGCCCGGCCCCCACGGCCCCGGCCGCCCCCGCGCCGGAG
>NZ_WWKH01000226.1:0-874 GCF_009865595.1 Streptomyces sp. SID1328
CGGGCTCACCATCGACCTGGCCCGGCGGTTCGACCACGATCTGGTGACCCGCGCCCTGGACGCGGCCGGCATCTGCTGGTTCGCCGTCCCCGCACTGGACGACCGGCGTATCTGCCTCGCCGTGGAGAGCCGCGACAAGGGTGCCGTGCGCCGGGTGCTCCGCGCCCTGCTGGAGGAGCACACCGGGTACGTCACCTCCGTCTCGCCCGCGCAGCCCGACACTCCCGAGGAGCCGGGCAGCTACGTGAAGGCGTGGAAGCACTACGCCAAGGCGCGGGTCATCCGGCTCGTCTGGCTGCGCACCGAGCCCACCGAGAACCTCTGGACCGGCGACGACCAGGGCATCGAGATCGAGTTCTGGACGCGCAACACCAACCTGCCCACCGAGCGCCTCATCGGACCCCGGCCCAACCGGGTCCAGCGCGCCGTGCCCAGCGACGCCCCCGGAGTCGAGATCGGCTTCGACCGGCTGTGCGGTTACAGCGACGCCGACGGCGAACTCGAGCCCACCGTCACCCTGGAGACCTTCGACGTCGTCCGGCTGGACGAGGTGGACTTCCCCGTCGACGCCGTCGTCCTCTTCGAGCACGCCACCGGCTGGGGCGAGGAACTGCTGCGCGCCGCGCTGCGCTCCCTGTACCAGTACGCGCCCTGGACCAACACGGTCCACGTCGTCGCGCAGGCGGCGCCGCCCGCCTGGCTGACCGCAGCCGAGGGGCTGAGCGTGGTCCGCGCCCGGCCCGGCGCCGAGGCGCTGCTGCACCAACTGCCCGGCCTTTCCCCGCACTTCCTGCTCTTGCGGCCGGGGGCCGTCGTCGGCCGTCCGGTGCGGCCCTTCGACTACTTCATGCCGGGCGGCGCGGCCCGCCCCCGG
>NZ_WWKH01000227.1:0-2060 GCF_009865595.1 Streptomyces sp. SID1328
CATGTGCAAGGCGCCCGGCGAGCGCTGGATCGAGCCGCTCCGGCCGGCCTCCCCCGCCGCGCCCGCCCACCCCAACGCACAGGGCGAGGCGGCGATGGCGCGCGCCGTGCTGGACAGGCTGGACCGGGGACACGGCCGGCGCTGAGCCGGCCGCGCCCCGCACGGGGGCTCAGTCGCCGAGCGCCCCGAGGACGACGCCCTGGGCCTCCTCCTGCACCCGCGCGAGGTGGTCCGGGCCGAGGAACGACTCGGCGTACACCTTGTACACGTCCTCCGTGCCCGACGGGCGGGCGGCGAACCAGGCGTTGGCGGTGGTGACCTTGATGCCGCCGATCGGGGCGCCGTTGCCGGGCGCCTCGGTGAGGACGGCGGTGACCTCCTCACCGGCCAGGGTGTCCGCGGTGACCTGGGCCGGGGACAGCTTGCCGAGCAGCGCCTTCTGCTCGCGGGTGGCCGGGGCGTCGATGCGGGCGTAGGCGGGCTCGCCGAAGCGCTCGGTGAGGCCGGCGTAGTGCTCGGAGGGGGTGCGGCCGGTGACGGCGGTGATCTCGGAGGCGAGCAGGGCGAGCAGGATGCCGTCCTTGTCGGTGGTCCACACCGAGCCGTCGCGGCGCAGGAAGGAGGCGCCCGCCGACTCCTCGCCGCCGAAGCCGAGGTCCCCGCTGAGCAGTCCGTCCACGAACCACTTGAAGCCGACCGGCACCTCGACGAGCCTGCGGCCCAGGTCGCCGGCGACCCGGTCGATCATCGTGGAGGACACCAGGGTCTTGCCGATCCCGGTCGCCTCCGGCCACTGGTCGCGGTGGCGGTAGAGGTAGTCGATGGCGACGGCGAGGTAGTGGTTGGGGTTCATCAGCCCGGCGTCCGGGGTGACGATGCCGTGCCGGTCGGCGTCGGCGTCGTTGCCGGTGGACAGGGCGAACCGGTCGCGCTGCTCGATGAGCGAGGCCATGGCGTACGGGGAGGAGCAGTCCATGCGGATCTTGCCGTCCCAGTCCAGCGTCATGAAGCGCCAGGTGGGGTCGGCGTGCGGGTTGACCACGGTCAGGTCGATGTCGTGCTCGTCGGCGATCCGGCCCCAGTAGCCGACGGAGGCGCCGCCGAGCGGGTCGGCGCCGATGCGCAGGCCGGCGTCCCGGACCGCGGCCAGGTCCAGCACGCTGGGCAGGTCGCGGACATAGGCGCCGAGGAAGTCGTACCGGCCGGTGGTGTCGGCGGCGAGCGCGCGGGTGTAGGGGACGCGGCGTACGTCCTTGCAGCCGCCCGCGATGATCTGGTTGGCGCGGTCCTGAATCCACGAGGTGGCGTCGGAGGGGGCCGGGCCGCCGCTCGGGGGGTTGTACTTGAAGCCGCCGTCGGCGGGCGGGTTGTGCGAGGGGGTCACGACCACGCCGTCCGCGAGGCCGGTCGTACGGTCCCGGTTGTGGGCGAGGATGGCGTGCGAGACGGCCGGGGTGGGGGTGTAGCCGTCCTCGCTGTCGATGAGGACGGTGACGCCATTGGCCGCGAACACCTCCAGCGCCGTGACCTTCGCGGGCTCGGACAGGGCGTGGGTGTCGGCGCCGAGGAACAGCGGGCCGTCGATGCCCTGGGCGGCGCGGTACTCGCAGATCGCCTGGCTGGTGGCGGCGATGTGGTCCTCGTTGAACGCGGCCGCCAGGGACGAGCCCCGGTGTCCCGAGGTGCCGAAGGCGACCCGCTGGGCGGGGTCGGCCAGGTCCGGGTGCAGGGCGTAGTACGCCGTGACCAGGCGGGCCACATCGACAAGGTCCTCGGGACCGGCCGGACGGCCGGCTCGCTCGTGCGCCATGGGTCCGCTCCTCCGCATCGTTCTCTCTCCAAACGCTCAGGGCCATTTTGGCTCGTCAGGGCCCGTACGAGCGAACGGACCCACCCCACCGGGCATCCGCTGCCGCGTGCAACAGGCACGCTCTGCGTCACCGACGGGGAGTCCGCGTCCGGGTTCATCTGCCCCACTGGGCTCGTGTGCAAGCATGGCCGGGACGCGAGGGGCGGGAGGGATAAGCGTGATAGGCGGGGATGCTCTGCTGCTGCGGCCC
>NZ_WWKH01000228.1:0-600 GCF_009865595.1 Streptomyces sp. SID1328
TAGAGCAGCTGACTCTTAATCAGCGGGTCCGGGGTTCGAGTCCCTGGCGGCGCACAGACAACGAAGGCCCTCGCGCGAGCGGGGGCCTTTCGCGTATCCCGGCTCAGGCGCCCTCCCCCGGCGTGATCCGTACCGTCCACGCCCCGGCCGGGGTGCGCTCCTCGACCTCCACCTTCACCCCGTCCCCCGGCACGGTGAAGCTCTCCCCCAGCGACACCGGCGCGTCGGCAAGGGGCGGATAGACGGAGTTCTCCCAGCACGCCTCGGTGTGCGGGTGGGCGTCCACCACGTCGACCGGGCCCTCCCCGGACTCGACGCCGGCGCGCACCCGGTAGACGAGGATGCCCTGCTTGCACGCCGTGCGGTCGTTGCCCACCGGTCCGCGCGCCTCGAAGGCGAGGTCGGTGTCCGCGCCGGTGCGCACCAGGGCGAGCTTGGTGCCGTTGCCGAGCCCGAAGGCCGGGGTGCCGGACGTGCCCCGCACCGGGACACCGGGCCCGGCCGCGAGCGGCTCCAGTGTGAGCCGGGCCGGGCCCGTACCCCGGACGCAGGCCACCTGGCGTGGGTTCAGCCAGCCCAGCTTCCACTTGTGCCAGCCGA
>NZ_WWKH01000229.1:0-1462 GCF_009865595.1 Streptomyces sp. SID1328
CGGCCGCCGCCGGGTGCCGAAGCGCAGCAGCGCGGCCGAGGCGAGGAAGGTCCCGACCGTGATCAGCAGCGCGTGCCGGGGGCTGACGACGGTCAGCAGCAGCCCGCCGGTCCCGTACCCGACGAGCAGGGCGCTCTGCGAGACGATCCGGATCAGGGACCGCCCGAGCACGAAGGCGTCACCGTCCCCGAGGACGTCCGCGAGGGTCGCCATCCGGGTGCCGGAGAAGACCGGCGAGACGACGGCCACCCCGCAGCGCAGCGCCAGCAGCACCGCGACCCCCGTCCCCGGCACCACCATCACCGCCACGCACGCGGCGCACACCAGGTCGCACACCACCAGTACCCGCCGGGCCGGGAACCGGTCGGCGACCGGCGCGAGCAGGGTGCCGCCGAGGGCGTACGGCAGGAAGCCGGCCGCGAAGGCGAGCGCGCTCATCAGGGGCGAGGCGGTGAGGTCGTAGACGAGGACGGACAGCGCGATCTCGCTGACGACCGTCCCGAGCAGGGACAGCACATGCGCGGCGAAGAGGGCGCGGAACTCGGGGACGGCCAGGACGTGGCGGTATCCGGTACGGGGGGCCACCGGGGCCGTGGGCAGTGCGGACATGGCGGGCAGCCTGCCGGGGGCAGGGCCGGTCGGCGTAGAGTTTCGGCTCCAGCCGAATGTCAGGAGGAGCAGCCGTGGCCTCGCACCTGCATTTCGGTGAGGACGACTTCCTGAACTGCCGGTTCGCCGTCTCCCCGCTGTGGGAGACCCACGACGCGGTGCGCACGCTGCGCCGCCCGGACCGGCAGGGCTACCACGTGCCGTGGCTGCGCCGCATCCGTACGGCGGCGGCCGGTCTGGACCTCGCTCCGCTGTGGCTGCTGATGCCCCGCCGGGGCCACTCCCCCGACTGGCTCGGACCACCGCCGATCGGCCCGGCGGCCACCTTCGAGGAGGAGATCGCGGCGGTACGGGCGGCCGACCCGGAGGCGGCCCGCGAGGACACCGCCCGCTCCCTGGCCTGCACGCCGGGCGCGCCGGCCTCGGAGCAGGGCCGGGCGTGGCTGGCGGACCCGGTGCGGATGGTGCGGGAGCTGGCGGACGCCCTGGAGGTGGCCTGGCGGGTGCTGGTGGAGCCGGAGTGGCCCCGGCTGCGGGCGCTGCTGGAGGCGGACGTGGCCTTCCACTCGCGTCGTCTCGCCGAGGTCGGCCTCGGCACCCTGCTGCCCGAGCTGGACGCCCGGCTGAGCTGGGACGGCCGCACCCTGACCCTGCCCGGCGGGGTGTACGAGCGCCGGCTCGGCGGGCGGGGCCTGGTGCTGATGCCGAGCGTGTTCTGCTGGCCGGACGTGATCACCGGCTTCGACCCGCCGTGGCAGCCGACCCTCGTCTATCCGGCGCGCGGTGTCGGCGGCCTGTGGGCCGAGCCGGGCGCCCGGACCCCGGAGGCGCTCGTGCGCCTGCTGGGCCGCAA
>NZ_WWKH01000230.1:0-661 GCF_009865595.1 Streptomyces sp. SID1328
GAACCCGCCGACGACCGCGCCCAGCACCACGGCGGGCACGGAGCCGGTGAGGGCGGCCGAGCCGTAGCCGAGGACGGCCAGGACGATCCCCAGCCGGGCGAGCGCACGGGCGCCGAACCGGTCCACGCGGGCGGCGAGAGTGAACCCGGCCGAGGCCGAACTCAGCAGCAGGGCACTGCCGATGGCGCCGGCCTGGGTGGCGGACAGCGGCAGCGCGCTGTCGAGACGGCCGACCGTGGTCGGCAGCAGATACGAGGCGAGGTACCCGGCCGTGAAAAGGGCGACGAGGGGCCAGGGCATGGAGCGGGGGGCGGACACGGGCGTTCCCAGGGCAGGCGTGAGCGACAGCTCGACGAGGAGTGAAAGAGGGGGGAGGGGCGACGGCCGTCTGTTCGACGGGAGCGCGCGAGCAAGTTGTATCAAGCACGCGGTTTCGAGAAGAAGCCGGGCTGATGTGATTCAGATCACTATCACGTTTGGTCCGTGTCGCAGTGGGTAGCCACGATCGATTTCGCGCTCGAACACTCGGACGGTGATCGCAAAGAACTCCGGGATGCGCTATGGTTGTTCACGTCGCGGTCGCCGGAACTCCCGGTGGCGGACAGTGCGTTGGTGGTCCAAGGAAAGACGCCCCGCTTCCTGCGGGGAAATGCAGGTGCAA
>NZ_WWKH01000025.1:0-680 GCF_009865595.1 Streptomyces sp. SID1328
CGCCACGAGAGCCTGCGCACCGTCTTCCCCGAGACCGACGGCGTGCCGCGTCAGCTCATCCTGGACGCCCGCACCGCCGACCTCGACCTCACCCCCCGCGACACCGACCCGGCCCGCCTGGACGAGGTGCTCGCCGCCGAGGTGGCCCACGCCTTCGACGTGAGCGCCGAAGCCCCGGTACGGGCCCGGCTGGTGCGGCTCGGCACCGAGACACACGTCCTCGTCCTGGTCCTGCACCACATCGCGGGCGACGGCTGGTCCCTGGCCCCGCTCGCCCGCGACCTCGGCGAGGCGTACCGGGCGCGGCTCGCGCACGA
Organism: Streptomyces sp. SID1328; assembly: GCF_009865595.1. Lineage (NCBI taxonomy): Bacteria > Bacillati > Actinomycetota > Actinomycetes > Kitasatosporales > Streptomycetaceae > Streptomyces > Streptomyces sp. SID1328. The sequence goes on from NZ_WWKH01000025.1 coordinate 318, forward strand.
GGAGCCCGGCTGGACCGACCTCGCCGTCCAGTACGCCGACTACACACTGTGGCAGCACGCGCTGCTCGGCGACGAGGAGGACCCGGACAGCCGGGCCGCCCGGCAACTCGCCTACTGGCGTGAGGCGCTGGCCGGCGCGCCGGAGCTGCTGGAGCTGCCCGGCGACCGGCCGCGCCCGGCGGTCACCGGGCACCGGGGCGACGCGTTCGCCTTCCCCGTGGACGCCGGCACCCACCAGGCCCTCGCCGCGCTCGCCCGCGCCCGCGGGTGCAGCCTCTTCATGGTGCTGCAGGCCGCCCTCGCGGTGCTGCTGTCCCGGCACGGCGCCGGAGAGGACATCCCGCTCGGCACCGCCGTCGCCGG
>NZ_WWKH01000231.1:0-320 GCF_009865595.1 Streptomyces sp. SID1328
CGCCCGGCGCCCGGTGTCTCGGCGGTGGTGACGGCGGCGATGCCCCGGTACCGGGCGGCGGGCGAGCCGAGCAGCGCGGCCATGCCGTCCAGCGAGCGCGGCACCAGCACGACCACCCGCCGGGCCCAGCGGGCGCCCCAGGCGCGGGAGACGGCGGGTACGGCGCGGTCGGCGAGCCGGGCGTAGCCGCGCAGGTCGCCGGTGCTCTGCCCGGTGCCCAGCACCAGGCTGTGCGCGCCGCTGACGGCACTGACCGGCCCCTGGTCCCAGAGCTGCTGCCCCGCGCCCTGCGCGGGCCCCTCGGCGGCGACGTACCAGCC
>NZ_WWKH01000232.1:0-304 GCF_009865595.1 Streptomyces sp. SID1328
TCCGCGCGGGCGGCCCGGTCCAGCGAGTCGGCCCGCCCGGCGAGCCCCCTGACCCGCTCCTCGTGCGTACGGACCTGGAGGCGCGCCTCCATCTCGGTCTGCCGCGCGTTGGCCCCGTCGGCGGAGAGCCGGTCGCGTACGGAGGTGTCCGGCTCCTCCTCGGCCGGCATCTCCTCGGCGACGGCCAGCCGCTCGGCCAGCTCCTCCGCCTCGGCGACGGCCCGTTCCAGCGCCTCCCGTGCCCGCTCGGCGGCCGCCGTCGACCGCTCGGCCTCCCCGGCGGCCCCACGCGCCTGCCCCGCGA
>NZ_WWKH01000233.1:0-4795 GCF_009865595.1 Streptomyces sp. SID1328
GTCGGACGCGAGGGCGGCACCATCGGCGACCTGCGCTCCTACCAGCTCAACGACACCACCCACAGCCTCCGCAACAACGACACCCCCTGCGGCGCCTGACCGGCCACCATCCGATGCGGAGGAGCAGTCAGCCAGTGGGTCGGGGTGGCCCCGGGTCAGCAGGGTGTTCGCTCATGTCGTCAGGTCGGGGCGCTGGCAGGCGGGGTCGGATTTGTGGTCGCCCCGACCATGGCCGTGTCCGAGACAGTCAGGCGTGCGGGCAGACTCCGGTTCGTCACCCGGCTGACGAACTGGGCGGGTGCGATTGAGGTAAGGCCACTAGCCTGCGAGGGGTCCGGCTCTGACAGGCAGCCAGGCACCGGTGGCCCTTGCTGAGCGCTTTGGACAAGGGCCACCTCATCCGTAAGACATTTCCTAGTCGTCGGGGGCGGACCCCAGCCACGCGATGGGGCTAGCTGCTAAGACGCCCCAGCGCGGCCAGGCCGTCTCGTGCCCGGCTCCCATGACGCACACCCGTCCCCATCCGGCCGTGCTTGGCCGGGCAGGCTCCGGTGAGGACAGCCAGATAGCCCGACGCAACGGCGTCGTCGCAGCGGGCCTGATACGGCTGGAGCAGAGGTTGCAGCTCCACCCCGAGACCCTCCTCCTCCTCCCGCGGCGGCTGGCGCGTTCCAGTGCCTGGCCGATCAGGGCGTCGTCACCGGCGTTGTCCGGGCTCATCTGCCGTGGCATGGGGGTCGCCCACTCTCCGCCGTCCAGCACGGCGCTGTGGCCGCCGCCCTTGATCAGTTCGGCGGGGTGGCCACCCTGCTCCATGAGGCTGATGGCCCACGACACCGACTGCACCGGAACCTCATGTACGTGAGGTCAATGAGCACCGATGCAGGGATCGGTGCTCATTGACCTCACGTACATGAGATCTGGCTTTCCCTGTTGGTCCAGGGCACCGCATCCTCATGAGCGGCAACGTTCCGCAGGGCGAGGAAGGCACCGGCCGCGAGGTACTTGGCGCCGTCCTGGCGGGCGCACCAGGTCGGTGTGTTGCGGTCGCCGTCGAATCGCAGGCGCGGTTTGCCTGCGACGGGGTCCTTCATGTCGAAAGCCTGCATGCCCAGGTCCGTCTCGCCGATGTCGTGGCGTCCCAGCTTCTGCGGGAGTCGGCGGCTGACGGTGCGGGCAGCAGCCAGGACTGCGTCCTGCCGGGCCTCTGCGCCCCACAGCGGGGCAGCCGGCTCCCACACCCAGGGGTGGAACTGGTCGGCGGGCAGCGTGGGTGCATCCGGTACGAGCCGGGCGGCCCATTCGTCCATGTCGGCCAGGATGCCCAGGCCCCGGTGAACCTCATGGCGGGCCATGGCTTCGCCCGCCATCTGGTCCAGGTTGATCTTTTCGGCAAGCTCCGGGTCCAGGAGCCGCAGGATCTGCTTGACCGTGGGCTCTGCGCGGTGCAGCTGCTCGTAGAGTGTCGGATCACCTATGTAGTCGCCCGGTCTTGTGCTGCGTTCGTAGCGCAGGGCCAGGTCGGCAAACGCTTCAAGCTGCTGTCGCATCCAGTCTCGGTCCACGGGGCCGCATCCTAGGAGCGGGGTCTGACAGTCCCCGTTCCGCCGGCTCGGCAAAGCATGGAGCAGCGGCAAGGGCCCGAACCCAGAAGTGTGACTGAGCATTCGATACGGCGAGTTGAGCAGAGGCGCGGTACAGCCCGCATCCCGGTGCCAGGTCGTGCGCGAGCTGCTCGGGCCTCCCGCGCCCTTGGGCCGCGTCGTCCACTCCAGAGGCAGCACGGCTGCCTGCGCAGCCGGCGTCTGGCGGATGCGCACGAGGTTCCGGAGAGGAAGTCCTGGTGAACACGCCGTCGATCAACAGGAAGTCCCCCTCCCGCCTGTGACAATCTGATTTCGAATCGTCACTATCTGCTACGGGAGCATCGTCATGATTCCGTCCGACCTCAAGTACACGAAGGACCACTCGTGGATGAGCGAGCGTGGCCCGGAGTTCAGAATCGGCATCACCGACTACGGCCAGGAGCGGGTTGGGGACGTTGTCTTTGTTCAGTTTCCCGAGGTCGGCAGGCACATGATGGCCGGGGAGGCTGTCTGCGTTGTGGAGTCGCCCTCTGGCGAAATGCGCGTGCAGACCCCCAGGAGCGGTGTAGTGACCGCGGTGAATAGCACCCTGGACGACCAGCCTGAATTGGTGAACAGCGATCCGTACGGCGAGGGCTGGCTGTTCTGCATCAAGCCGGACAGGGGAGCGCCCGCCTACGGGGTGATCGACGCGGCGACGTACGAGGAGATGTTCGGCTGACAACCGCGAGTTCGTATCCTGGCTCGCCCGATCGAGAAAGATCGAGGTTGACCCCGAGCCGTGGATCACTCCACTCAAGTCGCCATCTCGCACGCTCACTCGCCAACTGAAGCGCCCAGTCACAAGAAGGCGGTTCGGGCCCTTGCCGCAGGGCGATCTACAGGTCGAACTCGAGGTGCTCGATGTCCGTGAACCGGACCTCCTCCAGGGAGCCGGCGCGGCGGCCGCCGTCCTGGAAGTACACCTCCTTGAGCGCTTCGGCGGCGATCTCCTGGAGCTGCTGGTCGGTGGCGCCGGCCTCCTGGGCGTCGAAGAGGCGGGCGGCGTAGCGGGGCGGCAGGGCGACGGTCAGGTGCCGGATGCGGTCCTGGTCCGTGGACCCGATCGGCGCGGTGTAGCCGAGCCGGGCGCGGGTGTCGACGACGATGCCGCCGGTGGTCGCCGCCTTCTGCCGGGCCTTGGCCCGGATCTGCGGCTGCCACCGCTTCTTCCCCTCGCGCTCCAGGCGCGCGGCGAGGTCGGCCCGAGGCTTCTTGATCTGGTCCTTCACGTACCGCTCAACGGTGCGCTGCGAGATCCGCAACATCTGGGCGACCGGCTTGGTGCCGCCCAGTTGCTTGACCAGGTACCTCATCTGCGGGCCCGCCGTTTTTGGTGCCGGGCGGGTGAACGCCTTCTGCACCGCGGCGTCCAGGCCGTCCCCGAACAGGCTCATCGTCGCCTTCTCCTACTCTCCGTTGTCGACGTCGGTGACGGTGCCGTCCTTGATGTACCGGGCGAGGTTGAGCTGCGGAGCGTTGAACCGCTCTCGGACTTCCTCGCCCCACAGGACGTCCTGGGTGCCCTCCCACTTGACCAGGCCCGGGTTGATGCCGAGCTTGAAGCCGCCCGGCAGAGGCTTGCCCTCCTTGTAGGGCAGGAAGTCCAGTGGCGACGTGCCGTTGGCCGCGTAGACGACGCAGTCGGACAGGACCGCGATCGGGTACTGGCCGGTGCAGGCGGCGTGCTTGACGATCTTGCGGTGCAGGTTGATCCGGGTGCGGGAGATGACCGCCGCGCGGATGTCGGGCCGCCACGTCGGGCGGGACAGGGCGCGCCACGGCTCGCCCGGCCGCCAGCCCTCGCCCCGGGGCCGCTCGCGGAGCTTGCCCAGGCCGCCCTTGACCGTCGCCTTGATCGCCGAGACGACGATCGCCAGCTCCGGGTCGCGCTCCTTGTAACCGTCCATCGCGGCGAGGAAGTCGGCCGGGGCGAGGTCGGCGTCGACGCCGAGGTCGGCCATCGTGGCGAGGAAGGCGTCACGGAGCCGGTTGTACCAGCCGTCCAGGTAGCGGCCGTTCTCGTACCGGACCCACGCCTCGATCGGCCGCACCTCGTAGCCGAGCTCCTGGGCGTAGGCAACGGTGGGCGTGGCGTACCAGGCCGGGCCCTCGGGCCGCTCACCTTTCGGCGTGAACGGGCTGGGCAGCAGACTCGCGTCCAGGTCCGCCCACTTGTCCTTGCCGACCTTCACGCGGGACAGGTCGACGTGGGACAGGTCGACCAGCCACGAGCCGGGCAGCTTCGGGTCGAACACCGGGTTCGTGACGTGCGTCGGCGCTCCCAGGCCGACGTTCAGGCCGTTGGCGCCGGCGGCGAAGGCCATGTTGACGTCGATGCCGACCAGGTGGCGCAGGGTGCACTCGGCATCGGTCATCGGCCGTGCCCAGTCGTACGCCTCCTCGAACAGCTTCTCCGCCGGTCCGCGCACGTGGAAGCGGGGCAGGTCCTTGAGGACGGGGTGGCCGTCGGGGACCTCGCACGGCGGCCAGTTCATCGGGTCGATGGCGTCCTTGCCGAGCGAGCCGGGGTTGTGTTCGGAGCGCCGCTTCCCCGTCGCGTCGGGCTCGGAGGCCCGGGTCGGCGGGTGCAGCGCGGTCATCAGCTCCAGGCCGGTCACGGCGGTCGATCCGCGCGGTGTCATCACCCGCGAGGCGTACACCCCCAGGACGCGGGCGAGTTCGGCTGGCAGGAGCTGTCCGGCCTCGCCCCAGTGCCGCGTGTCGAGCGCGTTCCACGACGGGATGCACAGCTGCACGCAGGCCCGCTCCGAGCCGGTGGCGGGGCGGTAGATCCGCGCCCACGGGCCGAAGCCGCGCTTGGTCAGCTTCCACTCCGCGCGCGCCAGCTGCTTGATGACCTTGTGACCCTCCGGGATCCGCCCGGCATGCTTCTCCTCCTCCGTCAGCGTGACGGGTAGGCCGTAGCGCTCCAGCGCGGCCTCGGTGAGCACGATCAGCGGATCGGCGTCCTTGCCCGGCCCGGCGAGCTTCGGCTGACCGAGCTTGGCCTGGCGCAGCGTCCAGTCGACCAGGGACGGCAGGGACTTGGCGGGCACGTCCAGGACCAGGCCGCCCACGCAGTACGCCAGCACCTTGCCGTCCTCGACGTCGACGACCGCCAGCGGCCCGTTCTCGAACCGCAGGTCGGCGCCGCCCGCCGGGGTACC
>NZ_WWKH01000234.1:0-1262 GCF_009865595.1 Streptomyces sp. SID1328
TCTTCCTGGCGGAGGCGTTCACCCGCCCCGCGATGATGCACACCCTGGCCCAGATCGGCTTCCAGCAGTCCTACACCTACTTCACCTGGCGCAACAGCAAGCAGGAGCTGACGGAGTACCTCACCGAACTCTCGGGGGAGGCCGCCGCCTACATGCGGCCCAACTTCTTCGCCAACACCCCCGACATCCTGCACGCCTACCTCCAGCAGGGCGGGCGCCCCGCCTTCGAGGTGCGCGCGGTCCTCGCGGCGACCCTCTCCCCCACGTGGGGCATCTACAGCGGCTACGAACTCTGTGAGAACGAGCCGTTGAAGGCGGGCAGCGAGGAGTACTGGGACTCGGAGAAGTACCAGCTCAAGCCGAGGGACTGGGAGGCGGCCGCCCGCGAGGGACGGACCATCGCGCCGCTCATCACCCGGCTCAACGAGATCCGCCGGGAGAACCCGGCCCTGCACCAGCTCAGGGACATCCACTTCCACCACGCGGACCAGGACGGAGTGATCGTCTACTCCAAGCGCAGCGGTTCGAACACGGTTCTGGTGGTCGCCAACCTCGACCCGCACCACACCCAGGAGGCCACGGTCTCGTTGGACATGCCGCAACTCGGCCTCGACTGGCACGAGTCGGTGCCGGTGCGCGACCTGCTCACCGGCGAGTCCTATCACTGGGGCAGGGCCAACTATGTGCGACTCGAACCGGGTCGTCGACCCGCGCATGTGTTCTCGGTTCTGCGACCGTCCAACCCGCGGATCGGAGGGTCACCCGCCATATGATCGTCAACGAGCCCGTTCCCGACACCTTCGAGGACACTCCGGCCAAGGACCGGGACCCCGAGTGGTTCAAGCGTGCCGTCTTCTACGAGGTCCTGGTCCGCTCCTTCCAGGACAGCAACGGCGACGGCGTCGGTGACCTGAAGGGTCTGACCGCCAAACTCGACTACCTGCAATGGCTCGGCGTGGACTGCCTCTGGCTCCCGCCGTTCTTCAAGTCCCCGCTGCGTGACGGCGGTTACGACGTCTCCGACTACACCGCCGTGCTCCCCGAGTTCGGGGACCTCGCGGACTTCGTGGAGTTCGTCGACGCCGCGCACCAGCGGGGCATGCGGGTCATCATCGACTTCGTCATGAACCACACCAGTGACCAGCACCCGTGGTTCCAGGAGTCCCGCAACAACCCCGACGGACCGTACGGGGATTACTACGTCTGGGCCGACGACGACAAGCAGTTCCAGGACGCCCGGATCATCTTCGTCGACACCGAGG
>NZ_WWKH01000235.1:0-385 GCF_009865595.1 Streptomyces sp. SID1328
GGGCCGTCCGGGTGCGTGGCCGTCCGCTCGCATCCGACGCTCCCTCGATTCAGTCGACGTACGACGGGATGCGACCGCGTCCGGCGGGACGCGGCCTCGTGCCCATCGTCGGCCAGGGGTCCCGCCCCCGCACCTTCGTCCGGCCGGTGCCGGGTGTAGGGACCAGCGACTTTCCGGTCCGGCGCCGGGCGGGGCGGGACCGCGAGGGATGTGGGCGGGCGCCGCCGAACGGGCGACCCCGGCGTCAGCCGGCCAGGCCCGCCGCGAGGACGGCGCCGAGTTCCCAGCACGCCTCGGTGTCGGCCCTGCCGGGCGCGCCCGTGACGGTGACGGGCTCGGCGGCGCGACGCCAGCCGAGGCCGGTGGTGACGGTCTCGACCGCGCG
>NZ_WWKH01000236.1:0-9442 GCF_009865595.1 Streptomyces sp. SID1328
TGCGGACCGCGCTCTCCATGGTCGCGGGCCAGCCGGTGGCGGTCCACGCGCCGGCCAGGCAGAGGCCGGCAGCCTTGGTGCGGGCGCCGGGGCGCAGCCGCCCGACGCCGGGGGTGGGGGCGAACGTGGCGGTGCGCTCGCGGGTGACGAAGAAGTCCCGCACGCGCGCGGTACGGGCGCCGGGGATCAGCCGTTCCAGCTCGGGCAGGTAGCGCTCGCGCAGGTCGGCGACGGGGGCGTCGATGTCGTCGTGCGCGGCCGACTGGGACAGCGCCAGGTACTGTCCCTCGCGCAGCCCGGAGGCGGCGGTGCGGTCGAACACCCACTGCACGGGCGTGCCGAGCGCGGCGAGGAAGGGCCGGGCGAGCACCGGACGGTCATACACCACGTGCACGTTGAGGATCGGCGCGGTGCCGATGCGCAGCAGCCGCCCGGGGTCGTCGAGCGCGCCGGACGGCAGCAGGTCGTGGGTCTCGCGCTGCGGTACGGCCAGGACGACGGCGTCGGTGTCGATCGTCTCGCCGGGGGTCTCAACGCTCCAGCCCCCGTCCGCGTTGCGGGAGAGGGAGGTGACGCGGGTGCGCAGCTCGGTGCGGACGCCCGCGGAGTCGAGGGCCTTGCGGGCCAGCCGGTCGTGCAGGTCGCCCAGCGGGACGTGCGCCCAGCCGATGTCGGCCGCGCCCGGCTCGGACAGCAGCCCGGTCCGGAACACCATCGCGGCCAGTCCGAGCGAGGCGTCGCCCGCGACCGCGTTGAGGGTGGCGACCCCGACCAGGTCCCACAGCGCCTCGATGGCGCGCGCCGACTGGCCGTGCCGGGCCAGCCAGGAGCCGAAGTCCTGGTCGTCCAGCGCCGGGTCGGCGGGGTCGAGCCCCTTGAGCGCGAGCGCGGCCCGCCCCACGGAGGCCCGCTCGGCGAGGGAGAGGTGCGGGTACGCGGCCAGGCTCCGTCCCAGGTGCAGCGGTACGGGCAGCGGGTCGCGCCGCAGCCGGCCGAGCCGCCGCCCCTCGGGCTTGTCCACGTCGACCACGGGGACGTCGAGCCGGTTCTGCAGCGGGGCCAGCGCGGTGCCCTCGATCCGGTCGAGGAACCAGCGGTAGGCGGTGCAGCAGCGCAGGTAGACGTGCTGGCCGTTGTCCACGGTCAGGTCGCCGCGCTGGAAGGAGAAGGCGAGCCCGCCGAGCCGGGGCCTGCCTTCGAGCAGGGTGACGCGCACGCCCGCGTCCGCGAGGGCGAGGGCCGCGGTGACCCCGGCGAGACCGCCGCCGACCACGACGGCGTCCCGGCCGGTGCCGCCGGTGTGCGCCCGTGCCGGGCGTGGGGCCTCGCTCATGCCGCGTCCTTCCGTGCGTACCGCGCGTGCCGGTCGAACCGTGCACGTCCGGCCGTCGCAGTCAGGGACGCCGCGCCGCGGGCGAGGGTTGCCCGCCGCGACCGGGCCGCCGGAGCCGCCTCCCGGGCCTCGGCCGTCATCAGGCGCGCCCCCTGAGCGTGTGCCGCGAGACGTGCCGGGTGTCGAAGCCGGACAGGCCGCGCACGGCGACGTACGCCTTCTCGCGGCCGGGCAGGGAGACGCGGCCGCGCAGCACGGCCTCCGGGTCGCGTTCGATCCGGTCCAGCAGACGGCGGTAGATACCGGCCATGGCGGCGACACAGGCGCCGCTGCGGCGGTCCAGCATGGGCAGCAGCCGGTAGCCCTCGGCGAACAGGGCGCGGGCGCGGCGGACCTCGAAGTGCACCAGGCCCGCGAAGTCGGAGCCCTCGGGCGGGGTGGGTCCGGCGAACCCGGCCGAGCAGCCGAACTTGGCCAGGTCGTCGGCGGGCAGGTAGGTGCGGCCGCCCTGGGCGTCCTCGCGGACGTCGCGGAGGATGTTGGTGAGCTGGAGGGCGAGCCCCAGCGTGTCGGCGTACTCGGGGGCGCGCTCGACGCCGCGTGCGCCGGGTTCGGTGCCGAAGACGCCCAGCGAGAGGCGTCCGATGGCACCGGCCACGCACCGGCAGTAGACCTTGAGGTCGTCCCAGGTCTCGTAGGTCGCGCCGCGCACGTCCATCTGGACGCCGTCGATCAGCTCGTCCAGGCCGCCGAGCGGGATCGGGAAGGCCCCGGAGGCGTGGGCGAGGGCGACGGCCACCGGGTCGGTGTCGTCCTCCTCCACCGCGCCCGCCCGGACCCGGCCGAGCAGCGCCCGGGTGTCCTCCAGGCGCTCCACCTTCACCGCGCCGGGCAGCTCGCCGTCGCCGATGTCGTCGACGCGCCGTGAGAAGGCGTAGAGCGCCGACATCGCGCGGCGCTCGGGCGTCGGCAGCAGCCGGATGCCGTAGGCGAAGTTGCGGGCCTGCTGGCCGGTGACCGTCTCGCAGTAGCGATAGGCGGCGAGTACCGGTGCGGACACGGCTTGCGAAGCCTCCACTGCCCGGATCACCCCTCTCCTCGCAGGGTCGTGCCCGCCTCACGCAGCAACTGGAGCTTGCCGGGCTTGGGCGGGCCGGGAAGTACGTCGAAATCGGCGGCGGCGATCGCCCGGACCGCCGCCTTTCCTCCCGCCACGAATCCCGCCAACAGCAGCTTCAGTCTGCCGTGGACGCTACCCACGAGGGGGGCGCCTTCATTCAGCAGATCGCGTGCGCGTCGGGCTTCGAACGCGACCAGGGCGCGTACGGACGCGCCGGCGCTCGGGGCGGCGAGGTCGCTCTCCTGGACATGGAAACGCTTCATGTCCTGGGCCGGCAGGTAGATGCGGTCGCGGCCGAGGTCCTCGGCCACGTCCTGGAGGTGCTCGACGATCTGCAGCCCCGTGCACACGGCGTCGGAGCGGCGGATGCGCTCGGGGGTCGCGGTGCCGGTGACGGCGAGCACCAGGCGGCCGACCGGGTTGGCGGAGAGTTCGCAGTAGGCGCGCAGGTCGTCGTACGTCTCGTACCGGGTGACGAGCTGGTCCTGGCGGTTGGCGGCGATCAGGCCGAGGAAGGGCTCGGGGGTGAGGCCGCGGCGGCGCACGGTGGGCTGGAGGCGGCGCAGCAGGGGGTGGTGCGGGGTGCCGTCGAAGACCCGGCGGAGGTCGGCCTCGAAGGCGTCGAGCACGGCGAGCCGGTCGCCGGCCCGCTCCGGGGGGACGCCGAGGACGCGGGCGTCGGCGCCGCCGGGGGCCAGGTCGCCGTCGCCGATGTCGTCGACCAGGCGGGCGAAGCCGTAGACGGCCATGAGGTCGGTGCGCCAGGCGCGGGGCAGGAAGAAGGGGGCCACGGGGAAGTTCTCGCGCGCGGCCTTGTCCAGCGTGGCGCGTTCCAGTGCCGTCGCCGTGTCGGTTCCCGTCACTGCGCGCTGCCCGGTGCAAGGACGGCGCGGCTCGCGTTGAGCTGGGGAGTTTCCGTAGCCATTGCCGTCACATCTCCCGTTCTACACTGCCGACCCGATACACACTATTTCGGACACGCCGCCGACCCTCCGGGGGACGTCCCGGCGGAGGGTGTCGCGCATTATCGCCCCGATTGCCGGTTTCCGGCACCGGTACAGCTTACGTTGTACAACGCGCCAGGGTCCCTCGGGGTGTCCGGCGCATCACAACAACACACCGATGGGCGCCAAGATTCCTACGCCCCACCGGAGTTGACGCATCCTTTGCAGACGCCGGGCCCCGCCGGGGAATGTCCGGCAGGGCCCTGACGGAGAGACGGCTACTTGCCCGTGAACTTCTCGTACTCCTTGAGGACCTCTTCGGTGGGCCCGTCCATGCGGAGTTCGCCGCGTTCCAGCCACAGGACGCGGTCGCAGGTGTCGCGGATGGACTTGTTGTTGTGGCTCACCAGGAAGACCGTACCGGCCTCCTTGCGCAGTTCCCGGATGCGTTCCTCGGAGCGCTTCTGGAAGGCGCGGTCACCGGTGGCCAGCGCCTCGTCGATCATGAGGACGTCGTGGTCCTTGGCGGCGGCGATGGAGAACCGCAGCCGGGCGGCCATGCCAGAGGAGTACGTGCGCATCGGCAGCGTGATGAAGTCGCCCTTGTCGTTGATGCCCGAGAAGTCGACGATCCGCTGGTAGCGCTCCTTGATCTGCTCACGGGACATGCCCATGGCGAGACCGCCCAGGATGACGTTCCGCTCACCGGTCAGGTCGCTCATCAGCGCCGCGTTGACGCCCAGCAGCGAGGGCTGGCCGTCGGTGTAGACCTTGCCCTTCTCCGCCGGGAGAAGGCCGGCGATGGCCCGCAGCAGGGTGGACTTGCCGGAGCCGTTGGAGCCGATCAAACCGATGGCCTCGCCCCGGTAGGCGGTGAAGGACACCCCGCGTACGGCGTGCACCTTGCGCACCCCGCGCGGCTCGCCCCGCTTGATGATGCGGCTCAGGGCGGCGGTGGCGCTGCCCTTGCCGGTCTTGGCGCCGTTGACCCGGTAGACGATGTGCAGCTCGTCCGCGATGACGGTGGGCCGGCGATCGCCGGTGTTCTGCTCAGCCACGGCCGTACCGCTCCTCAGCCTTCCAGAAGTACACGAAGCCGCCGCAGAAGACGACCACGGCCCAGCCGAGGGCCAGGGCCCACACGTGCGGGGGCAGGTTCGAGGCGCCGTAGCCGTCGATCAGGGCGTAGCGCATCAGGTCCATGTAGACGGCCGCCGGGTTCGCCTGGAGCACCCGGACGATCCACTCGGGCTTGCCCGCCAGCATGTGGTTGATGGAGAACATCACGCCGGACGCGTACATCCAGGTCCGCAGCATGAACGGCATCAGCTGGGCGAGGTCCGGCGTCTTGGCGCCCATGCGGGCCACGATCATCGCGAGCCCGGTGTTGAACAGGAACTGCAGCACCAGCGCCGGGAGGATCAGCAGCCAGGACAGCCGCGGATAGTTGCCGAACCCGATCACCACCAGGAACACGACGATCATCGAGAACAGCAGTTGCTGGAGCTGCTGGAGGGAGAACGAGATCGGCAGCGCGGCGCGCGGGAAGTGCAGGGCGCGCACCAGGCCGAGGTTGCCGGAGATCGCGCGGACGCCCGACATCAGCGAGCTCTGCGTGAAGGTGAACACGAACACGCCGGTGACCAGGAAGGGCACGTAGGTGTCGTGCGACATGCCCCGGCTGGCGTCGAGGATCAGGCCGAAGATCGCGTAGTACACGGCCGCGTTGAGCAGCGGGGTGGCCACCTGCCAGAGCTGGCCCAGTTTGGCCTGGCTGTACTGGGCCGTCAGTTTCGCCTGGGAGAAGGCGAGGATGAAGTGGCGGCGGCTCCACAGCTGCCGGACGTACTCGACGAGCGAGGGGCGGGCACCGCTCACCGCGAGCCCGTACTTGGCGGCGAGGTCTGCCGCCGGCAGGCTCTCGTCGGGCGACGGGGCCGCGGTCACCGCGACACCGCCGTCATGGGTTGTCTCACTCACAGGGGGAAACTTTCGTCTTCGAGTACATCGTCCGGTTCGCCTGCGCGGGGCCGCTCGGCCGCCCCACCCGAGCTTCTCAGATCACCGGGGGACGGCCCAGCCGGGTCAGCCGCCACACCGTACGCCAGCGCATCGGGCGGCGGGGGCCGCAGGGGGTGGCCCAGCCCTCCTTGAACCCGCCGAACCACGCCTTGAGCGCCGGTCCCGAGGGGCGGCGGGCCAGCGTGAGCAGCAGCCAGACGCCAAGGTAGACCGGGACGAGCGGCAGAGGAAGGTTGCGCCGGGCCAGCCAGACGCGGTTCCGGGCCACCATGCGGTGGTACACCGCGTGCCGCGAGGGCGCGGTCGTCGGGTGGTACAGCACCATGTCCGACCGGTAGTCGATCATCCAGCCGGCGTCCAGCGCACGCCAGGCGAGGTCGGTCTCCTCGTGGGCGTAGAAGAATTCGTCCGGCAGCCCGCCGACCTCGCCGAGCACCTTGGTACGGACGGCGTTGGCGCCGCCGAGGAAGGTGGTCACGCGCGAGGAGCGCATCGGGTCCGAGGCACGCAGCCGGGGCACGTGCCGGCGCTGGGTCTCGCCGGTCTCCGGGTCCGCGATGCGGAAGCTGATGATGCCCAGCTCCGGGTCGGCGGCGAACGCGGCCCGGCACAGCTCGGCGGTGTCCTGCCGGGCGAGCAGACCGTCGTCGTCCAGGAACAGCAGGATGTCGACGTCACTGCCACCGGGGCCGAACGCCTCGATGCCGACGTTGCGGCCGCCGGGGATGCCGAGGTTCTCGGGCAGCTCGACGGTGCGCACGCCCTCGGGCACGTCGGGCACCGGCGAGCCGTTGCCGACGACGACCACGGAGACCTTGTCGCCGTCCTGCTTGGCCACGGAGTCGATGAGCGCCCGCAGCTCCTCGGGGCGGTTGCCCATGGTGATGATGACCGCGCCGACCTTCATGCCGTTCACCTCAACCTGCTCGACGCGAGAATGGACACCAGGTGCAGCAGGGTCTGGAGCAGCGCGATGCCCGCCAGCACGGCGGTGCCGAGCCGGGTGAAGAACAGGTCGCCGCGTACCTGGTCCACGATGGCCAGCACCAGGATCAGCAGCGACGCCTCGATACCGAGGATCAGCCGGTGGAACTTGAGCGCGGCGGCGGCGCGCCGGGCCAGTGCCATCCCGGAGGAACGCGGCTCGGCGGCCGACTCCTTCACCGGAGGCAGTCCGGTCTGGTGCCGGGCGACTCCGACGAGGTCGGTCTCCGCCTTGATCAGGATCGCGCCGAGCGCCGCCAGCGTGCCGAGGAACGCCCACAGCCAGTCGATGCGGCCGCTGCCGAACAGGTCGGCGGCGCGCAGCCCGAGGCCGACCAGCACGGCCGCGTCGGTCAGGTAGGCGCCGACCCGGTCGAGGTAGACCCCGCCCAACGAGTACTGCTTGCGCCAGCGGGCGATCTCACCGTCGACGCAGTCCAGCAGCAGATAGAGCTGGGTGGCGACGATGCCGAGCACGGCGCCCGTGATCCCCGGCACCAGCAGGGCCGGGGCCGCGAGCACACCGCAGACGGTCATCAGGTACGTGAGCTGGTTGGGCGAGATCCTGGTGTTCACCAGGTAGCGGTCGATGCGCAGGGACACCTCGCGCATGTAGAGGCGTCCCGCCCAGTGCTCACCGCTGCGCCGGTCCTTGACCCCCGCGGGGTGGACGACCGGACGGAGTTCAGCTACCGATGGCCTTGACATAGTCGGCGTAGATGTCCTTGATCTGCTCAGTCTTGAGGTCGAGGTGTTCGAGGATCGTGTAGCGGCCGGGCCGGGTCTCCGGGGCGAACTCCACGACGCGGACGAACTCGTCCACGGTGAAGCCGATGTCCTCGGCCAGTACCGGCAGGCCGTGGCGGCGCAGTACGCCGGCCATGTGCGCCGACTCCTCGTGCGCCCCGCGCAGGTACATGGCGAAGGCGGCGCCGAGGCCGCACTGCTCGCCGTGGCTGGCGGCGCGCTGCGGGAAGAGCAGGTCGAAGGCGTGGTTGATCTCGTGGCAGGCGCCCGAGGACGGCCGCGAGTCACCGGAGACCGACATGGCGATGCCGGACAGCACCAGCGCCTCGGCCAGGACCTGGAGGAATTCGTTGTCCTCGATCCCGCCGGGGTGCCGGAGCACCGCCTCGCCGGCCTGGCGGGCCATGGCGGCGGCGAGACCGTCGATCTTCTCACCCTTGACCCGGTTGGCCAGCTCCCAGTCCGCGATGGCGGACACGTTGGACACCGCGTCGCCGATACCGGAGCGCACGAAGCGCGCCGGGGCGGCCCGGATGACGTCCAGGTCGATCAGGACGGCGATCGGGTTCGGCACCCCGTAGGAGCCCCGGCCCGCGTCGTTGTCCAGGGTGGCGACCGGCGAGCACAGGCCGTCGTGCGCGAGGTTCGTCGGCACGGCGACCAGCGGCAGGCCGACCCGCGCGGCGGCGTACTTGGCACAGTCGATGATCTTGCCGCCGCCGAGGCCGACCAGCGCGTCGAAGTGCCCGGCGCGGATGTCGTCCGCGAGGCGCACGGCGTCGTCGAGGGTGCCGCCGCCGACCTCGTACCAGGTCGCGCCCGGCAGTTGGGGCGCGACCCGCTCGCGCAGCCTGGCGCCGGAGCCGCCACTGACGGCGACGGCCAGGCGGCCGGAGTGCGAGATGCGCTCGTCGGCGAGCACGGTGGCCAGGTCGGCGAGGGCACCCGGACGGATGTCGACGACGACCGGCGAGGGGATGAGCCTCGTCAGTATCGGCACGCGATCTTCCGTCCCTTGGCGAGGTCGTCGTGGTTGTCGATCTCGACCCAGGAGACGTCACCGATGGGCTGGACGTCGATCCGGAAGCCGCGGTCGACCAGCTCCTGGTAACCGTCCTCGTAGTAGAGCTGCGGGTCGCGCTCGAAGGTGGCGCGCAGCGCGTCGGCCAGCTCCCCGGCCGCGTCGCCCTCGATGAGGGTGACACCGATGTACTCGCCGGTGGCCTCGGCGGGGTCCATCAGCTTGGTGATCCTCCGGACGCCCTTCTCGGGGTCCACGACGACCTTCATCTCCTCGTCCGCCAGGGACTTCACCGTGTCCAGCGCGAGGATGATCTTCTTGCCGTCACCACGGGCCGCGAGCAGGGTCTTCTCCACCGAGACCGGGTGCACGGTGTCGCCGTTGGCGAGGATCACGCCGTCCTTCAGCGCGTCCCGGCCGCACCACAGGGAGTAGGCGTTGTTCCACTCCTCGGCCTTGTCGTTGTCGATCAGCGTGATCTTCAGGCCGTACTTGGCCTCGAGGGCCGCCCGGCGCTCGTACACGGCTTCCTTGCGGTAGCCGACGATGACACCGACCTCGGTGAGACCGACCTCGGCGAAGTTGCCGAGGGTCAGGTCGAGAACGGTGAGCGACTCCTCGTCGCCCTCCGGGCCCACCGGCACCAGGGCCTTGGGCAGGGTGTCGGTGTAGGGGCGCAGACGCCGTCCGGCGCCGGCCGCCAGCACGAGGCCGATCATGCGGTTTCTCCTTCGTCGTGGACGGCGGGCGCCCCAGCGGACACCCAGAAGCGGATGCTCTCGACGAGCACCAGCAGAGCGACGCACACGGCGATGACCGTGAGCGCGACGGTGAACTGGGAGGCGGTCAGCAGCGCGGCAAGCACGGTGACGAGCAGCGTGCGCCCCTCCTGCCCCCCGATGGCGCGCACCAGCCAGGCCGGCGGCGCTCCGGCGTCGCCGCGGATGCGGTACACCGTGTCGTAGTGATGGTAGGCGACCGCCGCGACCAGCCCGAACGCCGCCGGGAGGGCGCCGTGGACGTCGGCGCGGGCGGCCAGCGCGAGCACCGTGCCGTACTCGGCGGCGCGGAAGAACGGCGGGACGAGCCAGTCCAGCGAGCCCTTCAGCGGGCGGGCCGTGGCGAGCGCCGAGGTGAGGACGTAGACCACCGCGCCCACCACCGGCAGCCACCCGCCGAAGCCGGTCAGCGCCGAGCAGGCGACCACGGCGGCGCCGCCGAGGAGGGCGACGGCCGGGACGGCGAGGCCGGGCAGGCCCCGCTTGAGCACG
>NZ_WWKH01000237.1:0-21111 GCF_009865595.1 Streptomyces sp. SID1328
GCCTTCGCCGGGATGCGGCGCGTCGTCCCCGTGGTGTTCAAGGCGGCCTGCCCCGACTGCCGGGGCCGGTTCGAACTCGCCGCCAGCGCGCTGCGGCTGGCCATCGGCGGCTCCAGCCGGACCACGTTCTACTCCTTCACCTGCCCCGAGTGCGGCACGGCGGTGCGCAAACCCGCCGGGGACCGGATCGTGCAACTGCTCAGCGGGGCCGGGGTGCGGACCCTGCGGCTGCACTCCACCGTCTGAGACGGCTGCGGCACGGTCTAGGCTCGTCCCCATGTTCTGGCCGATGTTCGCGGTAGCCATGGGATTTCTGGGTCTCGCCGTACTGGGGGTGCTCGCCGTCCGCGTCTTCGTGGCCGCGCGGCAACTCGGCCTCCAGGTCGCCGACTCCGGACGCCGCATCAGCCGCGCCGCCGAGGACCTGGAGCGGGCCGCGGTGAGCACCGCCCGCGCCGCCGACACACTCTGACCTGCGGGGTGACCGGGGCGCCGGACACGCCACAAGCGGTTTGCGTCACTTCGCCCTGTCATGCGGGACAGACGTACGGGTACGCTGCTGGTCGCGGTGCGAAGAACGAGGCGCGTACCGCGGACCGGGAGTACGCACGGGGATTGCCTCTCGTTTACCCCTGAGCGTTACGATCGCTGCCGGCACGACCATCCGGGCGCTTGTCCGAGCGGTCGGACAGCACCCCCACCCCCGCCTCGGTGAGAAGGTACTAACTCATGATCGGAAGGCTCGGTCCTACCGAGATCATTCTCATTCTCGTCGTCGTCTTCCTGCTCTTCGGCGCGAAGAAGCTTCCGGACATGGCCCGCTCGCTGGGCAAGTCCGCGCGCATCCTCAAGAGCGAGGCCAAGGCGATGAAGGAGGAGAGCAACACCTCCACGCCTCCGGCCCCGGGCGAGCAGCCCCCCGCGCAGCGCACCATCCAGGCCGCCCCCGGCGACGTGAACAGCGCCCGCCCGGTCAACGAGCCCACGGACACCACCCAGCGCTGACCCGCGGCCGCACCACCGGCCTGCCGCACGAGATGAGGACGTGGGTTGCTCAAGTCTGCCCGCAAGAAAGAGAAGGACCCCGAGGGGCGGATGCCCCTCGTGGAGCACCTGCGCGAGCTGCGCAACCGGCTCGCGAAGGGCATGTTGGCGATCACGATCGTCTCCGTGGTGGCCGCCTTCTACAGCCAGGACCTGATGTCCTTCCTCTCGCATCCGGTCCCGCGCTGCACCGGGGGCCTGGGTGAGTCCACCGGAGGCTCCTGCGCGGTCATCGCCTACACCGACCTGCTGTCGCCCTTCACCACCACGGTGAAGGTCTGCTTCATGGCGGGCGTGGTCATCTCCAGCCCCGTCTGGCTGTACCAGCTGTGGGCGTTCGTCGCCCCGGGCCTGCACCGCAACGAGCGCAGGTACACCTACGGGTTCGTGGCCGCCGCGGTGCCGCTGTTCATGGCGGGCGCCTGGCTCGCCTACACGATCCTGCCGATCAGCATGCGGGTGCTGCTGGGCATCACCCCCGACGGCTCGGCGAACATCCTGCCGATGGACAAGGTCCTGGACTTCATCGTCCGGATGATCCTCATCTTCGGCGGCGCCTTCGAGCTGCCGCTGCTGCTGGTCATGCTGAACTTCGCCGGTGTGGTGACCGGGCGCCGCATGGCCGGCTGGTGGCGCGGTGTGGTCATGGGCGTCTTCGTCTTCGGTGCCGTCGCCACCCCCACCACGGACCCCTTCGGCATGATCGCGCTGGCCGGCCCCATCGTGGTGCTGTACTTCATCGCCGTCGGCATCGCGCTGCTCAACGACCGCCGCCGCGAGCGTGCCGACGAGGCGGCCGAGCTGGACGACGACGAGGCCTCGCCGCTGGACCACCGGCCGGAGCCGATCGCCGGCCCCGAGCGGCTGACCGCCGCCGTCCCCGAGCAGGCCCGTCAGGCCGAGGCCCTGCCGCCGGGCCGGTACGAGGGCTACGACGACGTCACCTGAGCGCGTACCCGTGAGCGAGGGGCCGGACGGATCTTCCGTCCGGCCCCTCGTCCGTGCGGGAGCCCGTCTGCGCAGGCGGGCCGGAGTCGGGCGTTCCGGTTCGGTGGGCGTGGGAAGCGATAATGATCGTCCTGTTGTCGGTGCGGGCCGGTACGCTCGAAAGCACGATGACAGAGGACCTCTCACCGGCCGAGCGGTACGCGGCGTCCCGAGTGCGGGCCGCCGAGCAGGCCACCGCGCTCGCGGGCTTCCGCGAGATGTACGACTTCGGCCTCGACGACTTCCAGGTGGAAGCCTGCACCGCACTCGAGGGCGGAAAGGGCGTGCTGGTGGCCGCCCCCACCGGCTCGGGCAAGACGATCGTGGGCGAGTTCGCCGTCCATCTGGCCCTGGAGCAGGGCAAGAAATGCTTCTACACGACACCCATCAAGGCGCTGTCCAACCAGAAGTACGCCGACCTGTGCCGCCGCTACGGAGCCGACAAGGTCGGCCTCCTCACCGGCGACAACAGCGTGAACTCCGACGCCCCGATCGTCGTCATGACGACCGAGGTGCTGCGGAACATGCTGTACGCGGGCTCCCAGACCCTCCTGGGCCTCGGCTACGTGGTCATGGACGAGGTGCACTACCTCTCCGACCGTTTCCGGGGCGCCGTCTGGGAAGAAGTGATCATCCACCTGCCCGAGTCGGTGACCCTGGTGTCGCTGTCGGCCACCGTGTCCAACGCCGAGGAGTTCGGTGACTGGCTGGACACCGTGCGCGGCGACACCGAGGTGATCGTCTCCGAGCACCGCCCGGTACCGCTGTTCCAGCACGTGCTCGCCGGACGGCGGATGTACGACCTGTTCGAGGAGGGCGAGGGCAGCAAGAAGGCCGTCAACCCCGACCTCGCCCGGCTCGCCCGGATGGAGGCCACCCGGCCCTCCTACCAGGACCGCAGGCGCGGCCGTGCCATGCGCGAGGCCGACCGGGAGCGGGAGCGCAGGCAGCGCCAGCGCGCCTGGACGCCGAGCCGGCCCGAGGTCATCGAGCGCCTGGACGCCGAGGGCCTGCTGCCCGCCATCACCTTCATCTTCAGCCGTGCCGCCTGCGAGGCCGCCGTCCAGCAGTGCCTGTACGCGGGCCTGAGGCTCAACGACGAGGAGGAGCGGGAACAGGTCCGCGCCCTGGTCGAGGAGCGCACCGCGAACATCCCGTCCGAGGACCTGCACGTCCTCGGCTACTACGAATGGCTGGAGGGCCTGGAGCGCGGCATCGCCGCCCACCACGCCGGCATGCTGCCGACCTTCAAGGAGGTCGTGGAGGAGCTGTTCGTACGCGGGCTGGTCAAGGCCGTGTTCGCCACCGAGACCCTGGCGCTCGGCATCAACATGCCCGCCCGCTCGGTGGTGCTGGAGAAGCTCGTCAAGTGGAACGGCGAACAGCACGCCGACATCACCCCCGGCGAGTACACCCAGCTCACCGGCCGGGCCGGCCGCCGGGGCATCGACGTCGAGGGCCACGCCGTGGTGCTGTGGCAGCGGGGGATGAGCCCCGAGCACCTCGCCGGGCTCGCGGGCACCCGCACCTATCCGCTGCGCTCCAGCTTCAAGCCGTCGTACAACATGGCGGTCAACCTGGTCGAGCAGTTCGGGCGGCACCGCTCGCGGGAGCTGCTGGAGACGTCGTTCGCGCAGTTCCAGGCGGACAAGTCGGTCGTCGGGATCTCCCGGCAGGTGCAGCGCAACGAGGAGGGGCTGGAGGGCTACAAGGACTCCATGACCTGCCACCTCGGCGACTTCGACGAGTACGCGCGGCTGCGCCGCGAACTCAAGGACCGGGAGACCGAGCTGGCCCGGCAGGGCGCCAACCAGCGGCGCGCCGAGGCCGCCGTCGCCCTGGAGAAGCTCAAGCCGGGCGACATCATCCACGTGCCCACCGGCAAGTACGCGGGTCTCGCGCTCGTGCTCGACCCCGGCCTGCCGGCCGGGCGGACCGGCGGCCCCCGGGGCCTCGACCACCACGACGGGCCCCGCCCGCTGGTGCTCACCGCCGAACGGCAGGTCAAGCGGCTGGCGTCGATGGACTTCCCCGTCCCGGTGGAGGCGCTGGACCGGATGCGCATCCCGAAGACGTTCAACGCCCGCTCCCCGCAGTCCCGTCGGGACCTCGCCTCCGCGCTGCGCACCAAGGCCGGGCACATCCCGCCGGAGCGCGCCCGCAAGAAGCGTTCGCAGGCCGCCGACGACCGGGAGATCGCCCGGCTGCGCACCGCGATCCGCGCACACCCCTGCCACGGCTGTGACGACCGGGAGGACCACGCCCGCTGGGCCGAGCGCTACCACCGGCTCCAGCGCGACACCTCGCAGCTGGAGCGGCGCATCGAGGGCCGCACCAACACCATCGCGCGGACCTTCGACCGGATCGTGGCCCTGCTGACCGAACTGGACTATCTCCGGGGCGACGAGGTCACCGCCAACGGCAAGCGGCTCGCCCGGCTCTACGGCGAGCTGGACCTGCTGGCCAGCGAATGCCTGCGCGAGGGCGTCTGGGAGGGGCTCGGCCCCGCCGACCTCGCCGCCTGCGTCTCGGCGTTGGTGTACGAGGCACGGGTCAGCGACGACGCGATGGCACCCAAGCTGCCCTCGGGGCCGGCCCGGACCGCGCTCGGGGAGATGGTGCGGATCTGGGGTCGACTGGACGCGCTGGAGGAGGACTTCCGGATCCGCCAGACCGAGGGTGTCGGGCAGCGGGAGCCGGATCTCGGGTTCGCGTGGATCGCCCACCAGTGGGCCTCGGGGAGGGGGCTCGACGAGGTCCTGCGGGAGGCGGAGATGCCCGCGGGGGACTTCGTGCGGTGGACCAAGCAGGTGATCGACGTTCTCGGGCAGGTTGCCGCGGCCGCTCCCGCGGAGGGCTCGACGGTCGCCAAGAACGCGCGCAAGGCTGTCGACCAACTGCTGCGAGGGGTTGTCGCCTACTCGTCCGTGGGGTGAGGTTCCGCGCGCGGTCGCGGGTGGGCTGTGGCTGGTCGCGCAGTTCCGCGCGCCCCTGAGGGGCCGGCTCGGCCGGCCCCTCTTCGCATGCCCGCGTGGCACTACCCAACGTGTTCGAATGGGTGCTCGCCGTGTAAATAGGGGTGACGGTACTCCTGTTGCGCGGGGGATTTCAGGTGCTTGCCGAATATGACACGGGGGTGTCCCGGTCGGATTAGGCTCGCCCGCGGCGGACCCGGTTGAGATGGATTCGGGCGCCTGTTCCCCTATATACCGTTCTTCCCAGAAGGCATCCATGGTGAGTGTTCAGAAACCTCCCGGTGTCCGTGAACGTCCCTACGCGCAGGTGTTGTTGCCGCCCGCCCTGGTGATGGCCGCGGTGACCGCGGCCGCCGTGTTCCTGGTGCCGGGCTCCGCCCGGATCGCCGTCGCCTGCTGCGGGCTGGTGGCCACGCTGCTGCTGCTCGCCACCGCGAGCGAAGTGGTGCGGCGCGGGCGTCAGCTCCGGGCCGCCGAGGCCGAGAACGCCCGGCACACCGCGTATCTGGAGCACCGCATCGCCGCCCATGACGCGGAGATCGTCCGTCTCGGCTCCGAGGTGCTGCCCCTCGCGCTCGCTCGGCTGCGCGGGGGCGAGCGGCTGCGGGACGTGCTGCGCCACGTCGTCGACGAGGACCCCGAGCTGCGTCATCTCCCGCCGTCCCAGCGCGAGTTGCTACGAGTGGCGCTGCGCGGTGCCGAGCACGAGATCAACATGCGGGACGCCACCCAGCGGGCGTTCGTCACCACCGCCCGGCGTGTGCAGGCCATCGTCCACCAACAGGCCAAGGAACTGCGGGAGATGGAGGAGGACCACGGCCGCAACGCCGAGGTCTTCGACGACCTGCTGCGCGTCGACCACGGCACCGCGCTGATCGGCCGCCTCGCCGACTCCATCTCGGTCCTCGGCGGCGGCCGTCCGGGCCGCCAGTGGCCGGTGCCCGTCTCGCTCTACAGCGTGCTGCGGGGCGCGATGTCCCGCATCCTGGAGTTCCCCCGGATCAACCTCGCCTCGATCGTCAACATCAACATCAAGGGCACCTCGGTCGAGCCGGTCATCCACGCGGCGGCCGAGCTGTTCGACAACGCCACCCGCTACTCGCCGCCCTCGACCAAGGTGCACGTCACCGCCTTCGAGGTGCAGACCGGCCTCGCCATCGAGATCGAGGACGCCGGGGTCAGCCTCAGCGAGGAGGGGCGGGCCCGCGTCGAGCAGATGATCCTGGACGCCCGCGCCGACGACGACGCGCACAACCTCGGCGACAGCCCCCGGCTCGGCCTCGCCGTGGTCGGCCGGCTCTGCAACGCCTTCGACATGGACGTCTCGCTGCGCGCCTCCGCCTACGGCGGCGTCCGCGCCATCCTCGTCGTCCCCCGCGACATGCTCACCACCGAACCCGGCGTCGGCGCCGCGCACGGCATCGGCGCCACCGCCGTGCCGATGCCCGAACTCGGCGCGCTGGAAGGACCCAAGCGCCCGCCCAAGCGCCGCCGCCCCACCGCGCCCCGCATCCCCGCCCCGGCCTCGATGGAGGACGACGTCCCCGAGGTCACCGAGTGGACGGCGAACGGACTGCCGCAGCGACGCAGCCGGGTGACCGTGCCGCTCAGCCAGCGCTACGCCGAGCAGGCCGCCATCGAGCAGGCCGAGCGCGAGGGGCGCCCCACCATCTGGTCCCGGACCCAGCCCGAACCGGAGCCCCGGCACCCGGCCGATCCCGAGCGGCAGAAGCTTCTCGACCGCGAACCGGGCATGTGGGTCGACGCCTTCTGGGAGGGCATGAAGAAGGGCAACGAAGGCGCCCATCCGACCGACTTCACCCGGAATCCGACCGCCTACCTGCATCTGATCGACGACTCGGCCGACACCGGCGCCGGCGACGAGGGGGAGCCCAAGTGATCCAGCAGCGTGCCAACTTCGACTGGATGCTCAAGCAACTGCACGACGGCGTACCCGGCATCGAGATGATCGTGGTGCTCTCCTCGGACGGCCTGCGCATCGCCCGCTACGGCGGCGACCCCGACGCCGCCGACCGGGTGGCCGCCGCCTGCGCCGGCGTACAGAGCCTGGCCGGGGCGGTCGCCCAGGAACTGCCCGGCAGCAGCGGTGAGATGAAGCTCGTCGTCATCGAGATCGACGGCGGCTACTTCTATCTGATGGCCGCCGGTGACAACGCCTACCTCGCCGTCCTCGCCGACGTGGTCTGCGAGCCCGGACGGATGGGCGGCATGATGCGCGACCTCGTCGTCCGGATCGGCGCCCACCTCACTTCTCCGCCCCGGCGCGGCGGGCAGGCCGTATGACCCCGCGCCGCAAACGGCGCCTGCCGCAGGAGGCGCCCTCCCCGCCGCCCCTCGCCCCGGACGCGGGCGAGGAGGCGGAGGCCGGGAGCCCCGAGCGGCTGTACGCCGTCACCGGACTGCACGACGGCGGGCGGGCGCAGCTCGATCTGGTCACCCTGATCGTGGCGCGCTCGGCGCCCCCGCCGTCCGGCACCCCCGAGCAGGCGGCCGTGCTCCGGCTCTGCTCCGCGCCCCTGTCCGTGGCCGAACTCTCGGCCTACCTCGATCTGCCGTTCAGCGCGATGACCGCGCTGATCACCGAGCTGATCGGCGCCGACCTGGTGCAGGCCCGCGCCCCGATCGTCCGCCAGGCGCTCCCCGACCGGACCCTCCTCGAAGCGGTGATGCATGGACTTCAACGCCTCTGACGCCGTCCCCGCGATCCCCGGCCCGCGCACCGAGGAGCGGCTCCCGCAGACCGCCCAGGCCGCGGTGAAGATCGTGATCGTGGGCGGCTTCGGCGTCGGCAAGACCACCATGGTCGGCTCGGTCAGCGAGATCAGACCGCTGACCACCGAGGAGACCATGACCCAGGCCGGTATCGGCATCGACGACAACTACGGCTCCGAGACCAAGACCGCCACCACCGTGGCCATGGACTTCGGCCGCATCAGCATCACCGAGAAGCTGGTGCTCTACCTCTTCGGCACTCCCGGCCAGGAACGGTTCTGGTTCCTGTGGAACCGCCTCTTCGAGGGCGCGCTCGGCGCGGTCGTCCTGGTCGACACCCGCCGGCTGGACGTCAGCTTCGACGTCATGGGCCGCCTGGAGGAACGGGGCGTGCCCTTCATCGTCGCCGTCAACTCCTTCCCGGACGCGCCCCGGCACCCCGTCGAGGAGCTGCGGGGCGCGCTCGACCTGGCCCCGGAGATCCCGATCGTCGAGTGCGACGTGCGGCGCCGCGCCTCCAGCAGGGACACCCTGCTGACGCTGATGCACTTCCTGCACTCCCTCGCCCGGTCCGGCGCCCTGACCTGAGCGGGCGCGCGAACCCCACCAGCCGTTTCCCGAAAGCGATCACTGTGACGCCTGAACCCCAGACCCCGACAGGCACCCCCGACACCGCCCCCGGTCCGCCGCCGGGCTGCCCCGCGCACGGCACCGGCCCCGGCGGCCTGCACCGGCTGTACGGCCCGGACGCGCTCGACCTGGACGACCTCTACGAGCGGCTGCGGGAGAAGCACGGCCCGGTCGCTCCCGTCCTCCTCCACGACGACGTGCCCATGTGGGTGGTCCTCGGGCACGCCGAGAACCTGCACATGGTGCGCAGCCCCTCGCAGTACACCCGCGACAGCCGGGGCTGGACCCCGCTGCTGGAGGGCAGGGTCAAGCCCGACCATCCGCTGATGCCGCACATCGCCCGGCAGCCGATCTGCGCGCACGCCGAGGGCGACGAGCACCAGCGGCTGCGCGCGGCCGTCACCGCCGCCATGGACACCATCGACCACCGGGGGCTGCGCCGCTCCATCAACAGCTCCACCCAGGAGCTCGTCAACCGCTTCTGCGGGCGCGGCCGGGCCGACCTGGTCTCCCAGTTCGCCGAGCACCTGCCGATGGCCGTGATGTGCGAGATCCTCGGCATGCCCGAGGAGTTCGACGACCGGATGGTGCAGGCCGCCCGGGACGCGCTCAAGGGCACCGACACCGCCATCCAGAGCCACGCCTACGTCATGGAGGCGCTCAGCGGGCTCACCACCCGGCGCCGGGCCCGTCCCGAGGACGACGTCACCAGCCACCTCATCACGCACCCGGCGGGGCTCAGCGACGACGAGGTCCGCGAGCACCTGCGGCTGCTGCTGTTCGCCGCGTACGAGACCACCGCCAACCTGCTGGCCAACGCGCTGCGCATGGTGCTGACCGAGCCGGGGTTCCGCGCCCGGCTCAACGGCGGCCAGATGACGGTGCCGGAGGCGATCGAGCAGTCGCTGTGGGACGAGCCGCCCTTCAGCACGGTGCTCGGCTACTACGCCAAGCAGGACACCGAGCTGGGCGGGCAGCGCATCCGGCGCGGCGACGGGCTGCTGTTCGCGCCCGCACCGGGCAACGTCGACCCCCGTGTACGGCCCGACCCGACCGCGCACATGAAGGGCAACCGGTCCCATCTCGCCTTCGGCGGCGGCCCGCACGAATGCCCCGGCCAGGACATCGGGCGGGCCATCGCCGACATCGGGGTGGAGGCCCTGCTGACCCGGCTGCCCGACATCCGGCTGGAGTGCGCCGAGGAGGACCTGCGCTGGCGGTCCTCCATCGCGTCCCGGCACCTGGTGTCGCTGCCGGTGCTGTTCGAACCCAAGCCGCAGCAGGACGTCAACCGGGCGCCCAGCATGTCCTCCCTCCACCCGCACCGGGCCGGGGCGCCGGTGCCGCAGCCGCGCGCATGGCTGGAGGAGAAGGCGGAGGACAAGGCGGCGCAGCGGATGGAGGGGGCGGAGCGGACGGAGCCGGTGCCGCCCGCCGAGCCCGCCGGGTCCTGGCCCGCGTCGCCGGAGAGCGCGCCGCCGAGCCGCTGGCAGCGGATGTGGCGGTGGCTGCTGGGGGAGTAGGCCCGCCGGTCAGGCGCCCGCCCACTCCGCGGGCGACGTCCACGCCTGGAGTGTGCGCCCGCTGACGAAGCTGTGCCGGGCGCCGGTCAGCGGGTCGGTGAACTCCAGCCTGCGGGCCAGGAGTTGCAGGGGGCGGCGGAAGTCGCCGGGCGCGGTGACCGGGGCCACCTCCGGGTAGAGGGGGTCGCCGAGGATGGGGACGCCGAGCGAGTTCAGGTGCACCCGGAGCTGGTGGGTCTGGCCGGTGGCGGGCAGCAGGCGGTAGCGGGCCAGTCCGTCCCGCTCGCGGTGCCCGTCGATCTCCACCCGCGTCACCGCGTTGGGCTCGCCCGTCACCTCCCGTGCGGCCAGCACCCCGCGCTCCTTCAGAATCCGGCTGCGCACGGTCCGGGGCAGCTCCAGCTCCGGGTCGTGCCGGGCGACGGCCTCGTACTCCTTGTGCACCCGGCGGTCGCGGAACAGCCCTTGGTAGGCGCCGCGTTCGCCGGGGCGGACGGTGAACAGCACCAGTCCGGCGGTGAGCCGGTCCAGCCGGTGCGCGGCGCCGAGCTCGGGCAGGCCGAGGTCGTGGCGGAGGCGGGCGAGCAGGGTCTGAAGGACATGGGAGCCGCGCGGGGTGGTGGCCAGGAAGTGCGGCTTGTCGGCGACGACGATGTGCTCGTCCCGGTACACCACCTCGACCGGGAACGGCACCGGCACCTCCGGCGGCAGCTCGCGGTGGAACCACACGAACATCCCCGGCCGGTACGGCGCGTCCGGCGCCACCGGCAGCCCGTCGGCGCCCACCACCGCCCCGGCGTGGAACATCGCCTCCACCGCGCCCGGCCCGGCGCCCGTCAGCCGCGCCACCAGATGCTCGCGCACCGTGGCCCACGCCCCCTCCACGGGCAGCCGTACCCGCACGGGGTCGACGCCCCGGCGCTGGGGGAGCGGGGCGGGCGGGGGTTGCGTACGGCGTCTCATCAGGTGTCCCAGGGTACGGGGGCGGCCCAATCCGGTTGGCCCGCCGCCCGGCGCTTGGCAGGATGCCGGCATGCCGTATCTGACCAGCCCGGTGCTGCCCGAAGGAACCCTCTCCCGCCGGCCGCAGCCGGAGATCCCGGCCGCCGCCGGGCTGCGCCTGCGCCCCTGGCGGGCCGAGGACGCGCCCGCCGTCCACGCGGCCTTCCAGGACCCGACGCTCAACCAGTGGCACGCCAGGTCCTGCGACTCCCCCGAGGAGGCCGCCGGCTGGATCGAGGACTGGCACGCACAGTGGACGCGGGAGTGCGACGCCCAGTGGGCCGTGGTCCGGGCGGACACCGGTGAGCTGTGCGGCCGGGCCGCGCTGCGGGAGATCCGGCTGCGGGACGGTGTGGCCGAGGTGGCGTACTGGACGGTGGCGTCGGCGCGCGGGCAGGGCGTGGCCCGGCACGCCACGGACGCGCTGGTGCGCTGGTCGTTCGACGAGATCGGCTTCAACCGGCTGGAGTTGATGCACGCCACCGCCAACGAGGCGTCCTGCCGGGTGGCCACCAAGGCCGGGTTCGCGGTGGAGGGCACCCGGCGCCGGGCGCTGCTGCACCCGGACGGCTGGCACGACATGCACCTGCACGCCCGGCTCAGGGGCGACTGACCCGCCGGTTCACGCGGCCGCGTTCTCCTGCTCGGCCTCGATCCGCGCGTTCCACTCCGGCTTGCTGGCCTGCCAGCCGTCCTCGTTGTGGCCCAGGCGCCAGTAGCCGGAGATGGACAGGTCCTCGCGCGGGATCTGCGCCTCGACCCGCAGCATCCGGCGCAGCTCCTTCACGAAGGACGCCTCGCCGTGCACGAACGCGTGCGGGCGGCCCTCGGGGAACTCCAGTGCCCGTACGGCCTCCAGCAGGGCCTCGCCGACCGGGCGGTCCCCGCGGTGCAGCCAGACGACCTCCACATCGGAGTCGATCTTCTGCTCCTCCCCGGGCCCGGCCACCTCCACGATGGCGTGCGCGGGCGTGCCGGCCGGCAGGCTCTCCAGGGCGCGGGCGATGGCGGGCAGCGCGCTCTCGTCCCCGGCGAGCAGATGCCAGTCGGCCGTCAGATCGGGGGTGTAGGCGCCGCCGGGGCCGAAGAAGCGCAGGGTCTCGCCGGGGCGCACCCGGGTGGCCCAGGGCCCGGCGAGACCCTCGTCGCCGTGGATGACGAAGTCGAGGGTCATCTCCCGGTCCTCGGCATTCCAGGCGCGCACGGTGTACGTACGGGTCACCGGCCACTGCTCGCGGGGGAGTTCGGCCCGGATCGCCTCCAGGTCGAACGGCTCCGGGTAGGTCATCCCGTCCACCGGGGCGAAGAGCAGCTTCACATAGTGGTCGGTCCAGGTGTCGGCCGAGAAGTCGGCCAGTCCGGCGCCGCCGAGCATGATCCGCTGGACGTGCGGGGTCAGCCGCTCGGTGCGTACCACCTGGGCGGAATGGAGCTTGCGCGGCTTTCGCCCCGGACGCTCTGCCATGACGGCCTCCTGCTGCCTTGGTTAGGTTTACCTAAGCTAGCACCTCCCCCCGGTGCCCCACCGGTGCCGGGGGGCCCTTCGTTCGAGAATTTCCCATGCGGAGGAAGCCGTATTCACGCCTTCAGGGTGGTCAGCAGCCGCTGAAGGGAGCTGCCCAGGCCCCAGCGGGCCGCGAGCGCGTCCAGGGCGGCGGGGTCGCGCGGGGTGTGCGGCAGCGCGGTGTCCACCTCGGGCAGGGGGACGTCGCCGGCGACCCGGACGACCTTCGGGGCGACCGCGAGATAGGGGGCGGCCTCGGTCAGGCGCTTGCGCTGGGTGGGGGTGAGCTTCGCCTTCGGGTCGTCCACGGCGGCGACGATCCCGGCCAGGTCCCCGAACTCGGCGAGCAGCTTGGCCGCCGTCTTCTCCCCGACACCGGGCACGCCCGGCAGGCCGTCGCTCGGGTCGCCGCGCAGCAGTGCCAGGTCCGCGTAACCCCGGCCGTCCACGCCGTACTTCTCGCGCAGCCACGCCTCGTCGGTGAGCTGGAGGGTGCCGACGCCCTTGAGCGGATACAGGACACGGATGTCACGGGCGTCGTCGACCAGTTGGTACAGGTCGCGGTCGCCGGTGACGATGTCGACCGGGCCGTCCGCGCGGGCGGTGAACGTGCCGATCACGTCGTCCGCCTCGTATCCGGCCACCCCCACGCGGGCGATGCCGAGCGCGTCCAGCACCTCCTCGATGACCGGGACCTGGGGGGAGAGGGTGTCCGGCACCTCCTCGGCGTCGGGGGCGCCCTCGTGCTCCTCGGCCACCCGGTGTGCCTTGTAGGAGGGGATCAGGTCGACCCGCCACTGGGGGCGCCAGTCCGCGTCCATGCAGGCCACCAGCTTGTCCGGGCGGTGGTCCTTGACCAGGCGGTCGATGAAGTCCAGCAGTCCGCGCACCGCGTTCACCGGGGTGCCGTCCGGCGCCCTGACCGAGTCCGGCACGCCGAAGTAGGCGCGGAAGTACAGCGAGGCGGTGTCGAGAAGCATCAGTCGTCCGGTCACGCTCGCATCATGCCGCACCGCACCGACAGCGGGCCCGCGCGCCGGGCCCACGGGTGTGACCTGGGGCACTTCGGTGTTTGGCTCAAATACGACCGGGCAGGCGCCGCGCGCCGGAACGAGGCAATTGCTTATCAAGTGACAACTATCCCTCGTTTCCTGCTTCTTGCCGCCTAGCCGAGGGACATGCATGACCGCGAGAATCGAAGCCGAACATCTCTACAAGGTGTTCGGCAGACGACCGGACCAGGCCGTGGCACGGCTCGAACAGGGCGCCGGCCGCGACGAACTGCGCGCGGAGGGCAGCACCGCCGCCGTCATCGACGCCTCCTTCGCCGTCGCGCCGGGGGAGATATTTGTTGTCATGGGCCTGTCCGGCTCGGGCAAGTCCACCCTGCTGCGCACGCTCAACGGCCTGCTCACGCCCACCGCGGGCCGGGTCCGCTTCGACGGGCAGGACCTCACCGCGCTCGGTGACCGGGAGCTGCGCGAGGTCCGGGCCCACAAGATCAGCATGGTGTTCCAGCACTTCGCTCTCTTCCCGCACCGCAGCGTCCGTGACAACGCCGCGTACGGCCTGGCCGTGCAGGGCGTGCCCCGCGCCGAGCGCGAACGCCGCGCCGACGAGGCGCTCGCCCTGTGCGGGCTGGCCGGCTGGGAGGACTCCTGGCCCGACGAACTCTCCGGCGGCATGCAGCAGCGCGTCGGCCTCGCCCGCGCGCTGGCCACCGACGCCGACCTGCTGCTGATGGACGAGTCCTTCAGCGCCCTGGACCCGCTGATCCGGCGCGACATGCAGGACCAGCTCCTCGAACTCCAGAAGACGCTGCGCAAGACCATCGTCTTCATCACCCACGACCTCAACGAGGCCATGCGCCTGGGCGACCGCATCGCCGTCATGCGCGACGGCCGCATCGTGCAGACCGGCACCGCCGAGGACATCCTGCTGCGCCCCGCGGACGACTACGTCGCCTCCTTCATCCAGGACGTCGACCGCTCCCGCGTGCTCACCGCGTCCGCGGTCATGGACACCGACGTGCGCGGCGACGAGGCCGACTGCGCCTGCGAGACCGCCGCGCCCGGCACGCCGTTCACCGAACTGTGTGCGCTCAGCGCCCGCCTGAGCCACCCGGTCGCCGTCCTCGACGCCGGCCGCACCGTGGTCGGCGTCGTCCCCGAAAGCCGCCTGGTGGGCTTCCTCGGCGACGAGCAGGGAGACCCGATCGCCTGCGACCACCCCCGCGACGGCAGGAAGGTGACCGCCCGTGCCTAGGCTTCCGCTCGGCGACTGGGTCGACTCCGGGGTCGACTGGCTGGTCGGCCACCTCTCCTGGCTCTTCGACGCCGTCCGCGCCGTCCTGGAGGGCATGTACGACGGCATCGACGCCGTCCTCACCGCCCCGCAGCCCCTGCTGCTCGCCGGCATCCTCGCCGTCCTCGCCTGGTGGCTGCGCGGACTGCTCGCCGGTGTCCTCGCCTTCGCCGGATTCGCCCTGGTGGACTCCCTCGACCTGTGGGAGCGGGCCATGTCCACGCTCTCGCTGGTGTTGGTCGCCACCATCATCGCGCTGGTCATCTCGATCCCGCTCGGCATCTGGGCCGCCCGCTCCCGTGCGGTGAGCGCCACCCTGCGCCCCGCCCTGGACCTGCTCCAGACCATGCCGTCGATGGTGCTGCTGATCCCGGCCATGCTCTTCTTCGGGCTCGGCACCGCGGCCGGTGTCGTCGCCACGCTGATCTTCGCGCTCGCCCCCGGCGTCCGCATGACCGAGCTGGGCATCCGCCAGGTCGACGCCGAACTGGTCGAGGCCGCCGAGGCGTTCGGCACCACCCCCCGCGACACCCTGTGGCGGGTGCAGCTCCCGCTCGCCCTGCCCACCATCATGGCGGGTGTCAACCAGGTCATCATGCTCGGCCTGTCCATGGTCGTCATCGCGGGCATGGTCGGCACCGGCGGCCTCGGCGGCGCCGTCAACGAGGCCATCGGCCAGCTCGACATCGGCTACGGCTTCGAGGCGGGCGTCGGCATCGTCGTCCTCGCCATCTACCTCGACCGGGTCACCGGCGCGCTCGGCACCCAGCTCTCCCCGCTGGGCCGCCGCGCCGCCGCCAAGGCCCGGCCCACCGCCTGGTCGTACCGGCCGCGCCCGGCCGTCGCCGTCGTCGCGGTGGTCGTGCTCGCGCTGGTCGCGGGCGGGCTCGGGGTCTTCGGGCCCGGCGCCGCCAAGTCCACCGCGTCCGGTACGGACATCGGGCAGGGCAAGGAGATCAAGCTCGGTTACATCCCGTGGGACGAGGGCATCGCCTCCACGTTCCTGTGGAAGGAACTGCTGGAGCGGCGCGGCTTCAAGGTCAGCGTCACCCAGTACGCGGCCGGCCCCCTCTACACCGGCCTCGCCACCGGCCGCCTGGACTTCGAGACCGACTCCTGGCTGCCCACCACGCACGCCGAGTACTGGAAGAAGTACGGCGACCGGATGGAGGACCTGGGCAACTGGTACGGCTCCACCTCCCTGGAGCTGACCGTCCCGTCCTATGTGAAGGACGTGAACTCCCTGGCCGACCTCAAGGACCACGCCGCCGAGTTCGACGGCCGGATCATCGGCATCGAGCCCAGCGCGGGCATGATGGGCCTGCTCAAGGACAAGGTGCTCGACCAGTACGGGCTCAAGGGCACGTACCAGGTCGTCGACGGCTCCACCCCGGCCATGCTGACCGAGCTGAAGCGGGCCTACGCCAAGAAGCAGCCCGTGGTCGTCACCCTGTGGTCCCCGCACTGGGCCTACAGCGACTACCGGCTGAAGAAGCTCAAGGACCCGGCCGGCGCCTGGGGCAAGGGCGACAAGGTGCACACCCTCGCCCGCAAGGGGTTCAGCGAGGACAACCCCGAGGTCGCCAAGTGGCTGAAGGACTTCTCGATGACCGAGAAGCAGCTCACCGGCCTGGAGGCCCGCATCCAGAAGGCCGGCAAGGGCAAGGAGCAGGACGCCGTCCGCGCCTGGCTCAAGGAGAACCCCGGCCTGGCCGGTACCTGGGCACCGGCCGGCAAGGCCGGGCGGGAAGCGGCCGGATGAGGTGAGGGGGCGGACGCCGGACCGCGTCCGCCCCCGGGGGCCGGTCTCACCACCGTAGAGATCCGGCCAACCACGGAGCGCCATGGACCCCGCCTCGCGGGAACACCTGGGGACGCCCGAGCCTTGAAGCAGGTGAACGCCGCGGAAAGCATGGGCTGGACCAGGCGTCCGGCGGACCGCGGCACTGGCGCGAACCGTGGGGTGCCGGCCCTGCGGCGGCGCGGGATGTGAGAGGCGCGTGAAACGGTTTGCCGAACGTGCGTAGGGTGCAGACAACTCAGGACAGGGACGCCCGGCACGAGGCGTCCGGGCAGCCGCGCCACGCGTGAAGGAGGGAGCCGCAGCGATGGGCGACCACAAGGAGCGACAGCCCGTGCGGGTCGGTGCGGCCGTCCGGCGGCGCCGCCGGACGCTCGAACTCACCCTCGCGGTCGTGGCCGAGCGCAGCGGCCTCTCGGTGCCCTTCCTCAGCCAGGTGGAGAACGACCGGGCCCGCCCGAGCCGCACCTCCCTGGAGAAGGTGGCCGACGCGCTGCGCACCACCGCGGTGGAACTCCTCGCCGCCGCCGACCCCGCGTGCAGCGTGGACGTCGTACGCGGTGAGCCGCTCGCCGAGGGCGACTTCACCGCCCGGACCCGCGCGCTGGTGCGCGGCCACCACCAGTTGCACGCCTCCGAGTTCACCGGCGACCACGACGCCGGCCGCGAGTTCCAGCACCGCAACGACGAGCTGATGTACGTGGCCGACGGCGCGGTCGAGATCGAGGCCGAGGGCCGCGCCTACCGGCTCGGCCGCGGCGACACTCTGTACCTGACCGGCGGTGTCCGCCACCGCTGGCGCGCCACCGTGCCGGACACCCGGGTGATCGTGGTGGCCGTCGCCGAGCACATCGAGGCGGTCCAGGACCGGGCGCGCTAGTGCGGGTCGTCTCCCTGGTGCCGTCGCTCACCGAGGCGGTCGCCGTGACGCTGCCCGGTGTCCTCGCCGGGGCCACCGACTGGTGCGAACGCCCGGCGGACCTCGATGTCGAGCGGATCGGCGGCACCAAGAACCCCGACACCGCGCGGATCGCCGCCCTCGAACCCGACCTCGTGATCGCCAACGAGGAGGAGAACCGCGCCCCCGACCTCGACGCCCTGCGCGCCGCGGGCGTCCCGGTGCTGGTCACCGAGGTGCGGACCGTGCCGCAGGCGTTCACCGAGCTGGAGCGGGTGCTGTCGGCGTGCGGTGCCACGAGCCGGCCCGGCTGGCTGGACCGCGCCGAGGCGGCCTGGGCCGCCCTGCCCGCGTCGCTGCGGCCGGTCAGCGCCGTGGTGCCCGTCTGGCGCCGCCCCTGGATGGTGCTCGGCCGGGACACCTTCGCGGGCGACGTCCTGGCCCGCCTCGGCGTCCGGCACCTCTACGCCGATCACGCCGAGCGCTATCCCCGCATCCCCGTCGAGGAGCTGAACGCGGCGGCCCCCGAGCTGGTCGTCCTGCCCGACGAGCCGTACCGCTTCACCGCCGACGACGGCCCCGAGGCGTTCCCCGGACTGCCCTGCGCCCTCGTCAGCGGACGGCACCTGACCTGGTACGGACCCTCGCTGCTCGAAGCGCCCCGCGTGCTGGCGGAGGCGCTGGCAGCAGCGCCCCGCTGAGCAGGCCGCGCACGGTACCGGTGGCCGCCGCCCCCCAGGCGATGAGCAGCAGGGCGTACAGGCCGACGGCCAGCCCCGCGTACACGGCCAGGCCGGTGTGCCGGGCCAGGGAGGCCGCGCCGGTGACGCACGTGCCGACCGGGAAGGTGAGCCCCCACCAGGTCAGCGCGAACCGCATGCCCCGGCGCCGCGCCCGCACCAGCTGCGCGGCGGCGAACGCCAGCCACAGCAGCGCGAAGCCCATGACGGGCACCCCGTACAGCACGGCGAACACCGCGAGCCCCCGGTCGTACGGCGCCGGGACCACGCCCGGCGCCAGGTCCGCGATCGCGCCGGTGGCGGTGGCCGACTGGCCCAGCGGGCCGAGGACCAGGAACAGGGCCGGGGTCAGCGCGAGCGGCAGCGGGCCGTGGAGCAGCAGGCGGGCGAGGAGCAGCGGGAGCATCAGCAGCGTGGCCAGCAGGCTCAGCCCGAACAGCGCCAGACAGCCAAGCAGCAGGGTCTCGCGGGGCTGGCCGGGCGGCAGATACGGCACCAGGGCCGGGCCCAGCGCGGCCGACACCATCGGCGCGACCAGCGGCAGCAGCCATACGGGGGTGGCGTCGGCGAGGGCGGGCCGGTGCCGGGTCACCATCAGGTACGGCACCGCCACGGCCACCGCCAGCCCCAGCGCGGTACCGGCGGTGAACAGAACGGCGTCCAGGGCCACGGCCGCTTGGGTGCCGGTCCAGTACCGGCCGGCCGAGAGCGCGCCGCCGCCGACCGCGAGGAGAGCCATGGCGGTGCAGCCGTGGAAAGGGGCCGTCGCCGGGTCGAGGAGGTGTTCACGGCCCTGGTCACGATGGTGGGTCCAGTGCAGGGCGCGGGCCGCGAGGAGGGCGAGCAGCAGGAGCAGGGAGAGGGTCCACAGGGCGGCGCAGAGCCAACGGATGGGGGAGGGGAGGGCGGCGCCCGCCGAGCCGACCATCGCCGTGCCCATGACGGCGGCGTACCAGTTCGGGCCGAGGTGGCGGAGGCGGGCTGCGATGACCATGGGACCAGCTTCCTGGCCCGGGGCCGACGCTGACCAGGGCGTTCGTTTCTATGGGGACATAAGGTGGTCTTATGAGCGAAGAGCAGGCGAGGAGCGGTTCGCTGGCGCACCGGGTGCCCGATCTGGGCGCGCTGGAGCTGCTGCTGGCCGTGGCTCGGCTGGGCAGCCTGGGCGCGGCCGCGCGTGAGCTGGGCATCACCCAGCCCGCCGCCAGCAGCCGGCTGCGGTCCATGGAACGGCAGCTCGGCGTCGCCCTGGTCGACCGCTCCCCGCGCGGCTCCCGGCTCACCGACGCGGGCGCGCTGGTCACCGACTGGGCGCGGCAGGTCGTGGCGGCGGCCGAGGTGTTCGACGCGGGCGCGCAGGCGCTCCGGGCGACACGGGACTCCCGGCTGCGGGTCGCGGCCAGCATGACCATCGCCGAGTACCTGCTCCCCGGCTGGCTGCTCGCGCTGCGCGCCGGGCGGCCGGACACGGCGGTGTCGCTGCTCGCGGGCAACTCGGCCAAGGTCGCCGAGCTCCTGCTGGCGGGCGAGGCCGACCTCGGCTTCGTGGAGGGGCTGACCGTACCCACCGGGCTGGACTCGGCCGTCATCGCCCACGACCGGCTCACCGTCGTCACCGCCCCCGGCCACCCCTGGGCCCGCCGCTCCCGCCCCCTGACGACGGCGGAACTCGCCGCCACCCCCCTCATCCTCCGCGAACGCGGCTCCGGCACCCGCCAGGTCCTCGACGCCGCCCTCGGCGCCCCCGCCCGCCCCCTCATCGAACTCTCCTCCACCACCGCCGTGAAGGCCGCCGTGATCAGCGGCGCGGGCCCCGCCGTCCTCAGCGAACTGGCCGTCGGCGAGGAACTCACCACCCGCCGCCTGGTCGGCATCCCGGTGGAGGGCGTCCCGCTGCGCCGGGATCTGCGGGCGGTATGGCCGACGGGACACCGGCCCACGGGGCCGGCGAGGGAGCTGCTGTCCCTGACGCGGAGCTAGGGCGTGTCCGCCGCGGCGACCAGTGCCCGCATCACCCGGTCGTCCGTGCCCATCTCCGGGTGCCACTGGACGCCCAGTACCCAGCCCTCGGCGGAGGGGAGTTCGACGGCCTCGATCGTGCCGTCGGCCGCGTGGGCGGAGGGGGTGAGGGCGGGGGCGAGGCGGTCGATCGCCTGGTGGTGGTAGGTGGGGACGCTGGTGCCTTCGGGCTGGATAGAGGCGTAGAGGGTGCCCGGTACCGGGTGGACGGGGTGGGCGCCGAAGACGCCGACCGCCTCCGTGTGGCCGTCGAGGTGCTGGACGAGGGTGCCGCCCAGGGTGACGTTGAGGAGCTGCATGCCCCGGCAGATGCCGAGGAGGGGGACGTGGGCGGCCAACGCGGCTTCGATCAGGGCGAGTTCCCAGACGTCGCGCTCCGGGGCGGGCGGACCGCAGCGGGGGGAGCGTTCGGCGCCGTAGTGGACGGGGTCGACGTCGGGGCCGCCCGCGACGACCACGCCGTCCAGGCGGGCCACCACCTCCGCGGCCAGCGCCGGGTCGTCCGGCGGCAGCAGGGCGGGGAGGCCGCCGGAACGGCTCACCAGGCGGGGGTAGGCGGCGGGGAGCAGCGCCGCCTCCAGCTCCCAGACGCCCCAGCGAGCGCCCGCCTCCAGATACGTACTCACGCCGATCAGCGGCCGTCCGCCCATGTGCCCTCCAAAGGTGCTCACACATACCTTTGCAGAGCCGGGGTCAGGCCAGGAAGCCCCGCAGGAGTGCCGCCGTGCCCGCGCAGTGCTCCCGCGCGATCTCCCGCGCCGCGTCCGCGTCCCTGTCCAGCACCGCCTCCACCAGCGCGGTGTGCTGCCGCTGGGAGTGCTCCAAGTTCCTCACCAGCAGCGGGATGCAGTCCAGCAGGTCGTTGACGCCCGCCCGGACCGCCGCGTACTGCGCCGCCAGCGACGCCGAGCCGCACAGCCCGGCCAGCGTCAGATGCAGCAGGGTGTCCCG
>NZ_WWKH01000238.1:0-41743 GCF_009865595.1 Streptomyces sp. SID1328
CCCCGCTGGTCCGGCACGGCGCCCGGCCGGGGCTGAGTGAGCTGGTGCCGCGCGCGGACGCGGAGGAGCACGCGCGGGCCCTCCTCGCCCCGCTCGCGGCGGGCCCGGCGCTCACCGAGACCCTGCGCACCTGGCTGTCCTTGCACGGGAGTTGGGACCGTACGGCGGTCGCGCTGGACGTGCACCGCAACACCGTCCGCCAGCGCATCACCCGCTGCGCCGCCCTCCTCGACACGGACCTGGACGATCCGGACGTCCGCATGGAGCTGTGGTTCGCCCTGCGCCACCACTGATCCCCCGGGGTCCCCCGGAAGAGGGGCGTCCCGGGGACGGCGGATCGTCCGCTGCCCCACAATGGGGGGCATGCCGATATCCGGGACGCCCAGCCGTGCTCAGCTCGTCGACCATCTGGTGAGAACGCGGATCGCGGGGGACGTGGCGACGCCTCGCGAGAACAACCTCTCCCACTACCGCAGGCTGGCCAACGGCGACCGGCATTTCTGGCTCGGCCTGGAGCTGGGCGACCGCTGGTCCGACGAGCAGGACGTGCTCGCGGTGATGGCCGAGCGGGTCGGCGTGAACGACGACGCCGAGCACCGGTACGGGCAGGACACCATCGACCCGGAGCTGACCGTCGCCGCGCTGGAGCGGCTCGCACTGCGGCTGCGCAAGGCGGCCGAGGACAGCCAGCGGGTGCTGTTCGCCACCGGGCATCCGGGCGGCCTGCTGGACGTGCACCGGGCCACCGCCGCCGCGCTGCGCGCCGCCGGCTGCGAGATCGTCGTCATCCCGGAGCGGCTGCAGACCGACGAGGGGTACGTCATGCAGTTCGCCGACGTGGCCGTCCTGGAGCACGGCGCGACCCTGTGGCACACCCACTCCGGGGAACCGATGCGCGCCATCCTCACCGGACTCGAGCGCGAGGGCCGCCGGCTGCCGGACCTCGTCGTGGCCGACCACGGCTGGGCCGGGTACGCGGCGCAGCACGGCGTCGACGCGGCCGGATACGCCGACTGCAACGACCCGGCGCTGTTCCTCGCCGAGGCGGAGGGCACCCTGCAGGTGGCGGTCCCGCTGGACGACCACGTCGTCAGCCCCCGCCATTACGACCCGATGACGGCGTATCTGCTCGACCAGGCCGGACTCGTCTGATCCCGCCCCCTGACGCGGGAGTGCGACCCCTACGGGGGCCGCACGTCTCGCTCAGATCGCGGTGCTGTTGTCAGTGACCGCCACCACCGTGACCGCCACCGCCGTGACCGCCGCCACCGTGACCGCCACCGCCGTGGCCGCCGCCACCGTAGCCACCGCCGCCGTGGCCGCCGCCACCGTAGCCACCGCCGCCGTGGCCGCCGCCGTAGCCGCCACCGTGACCGCCGCCGTAGCCACCGCCATGGCCGTAACCGCCGTGACCGTAGCCGCCGTGGCCGTAGCCACCGTGGCCGTAGCCGCCGTGGCCGTAGCCGCCGTGGCCGTAGCCACCCCAGTAGTTGTCGTAGTCACCCCAGTTGTTCCAGTTGTTGTGACGACCCCAACCCCAGTCGTCATCGTTCCACCAGCCGCGGTCGTGGTTGTAGCCGTTGTTGTGACCGCCGCGGTAGTCCCGGTCGTAGGAGCTGTGGTTGCCGTTCTGGGTCGCCGAAGCGGTGCCCGCGGCGCCCACCGCTGCTCCGCCGGCCAGCAGAAGGCCAGTGGCGGACAGGGCGACGAGACGCCTCGCGCGCGTTGATCGCATGAGAAATTACCTTCCATCTCCATCGTCTCTCGCGATCCCGATCTGGGTGCGAGGTGGATGGCCGTCACCGCGAAGAGGAAGATTGCGGCACGGTCTTCAGGTGTCACCGCAGTGCGCTGAACGGCACGGTCGTGCTCCGCCGACGCCTTGCAGACCACCCGTACGCATCTACGCCATCAGGTGCTGCGGCTGAGATCCCGAAGCCGGAAACCTCGTCACCGGGCATGCCGTGTGCTGCGGCTTTCACTCATGAAGCCTAGTCCCGGATGCGTCGCGCGTCCTGTTGAGCGGTCTACTGAGTGACGGGGTGTCCCGGATGCCCCCCGCACGGCGCGGGCGCCTTCGCAACCGAGGGCGCCGGGGCGGGCAACCCCGGCGCCGGACCATGGATGTGACGCCTCAGCGCGGTACGCGGACCACGCCCTCCTGGACGACGGAGATGGCGAGTTCTCCGTCCCGGGTGTAGATCCGGGCCTGGCCCAGGCCCCGGCCACCGTGAGCGGAGGGGGACTCCTGGTCGTAGAGGAGCCACTCGTCGGCGCGGAAGGGGCGGTGGAACCACATCGCGTGGTCCAGGGAGGCCCCGACCACGTCCCCGACGGCCCAGCCGCCGCGCCCGTGGGCGAGCAGCACCGAGTCGAGCAGGGTCATGTCGGAGACGTAGGTGGCGAGGACGACGTGCAGCAGGGGGTCGTCGTCCAGCTTGCCGTTGGCGCGGAACCAGACCTGGCTGTGCGGCTCGCGCGGGGCGCCGAACTCCCCGTACGGCGGCTCGTCCACGTACCGAAGATCGATCGCCTCGCGCGCCTCCAGGAAGCGCTCGACGACCTCGGGGTCGAGGTGGGCGTAGCCGCGCAGGCGCTCCTGGGACGTCGGCAGGGTGGCCGGGTCGGGCGCTTCGGGCATGGGGGCCTGGTGGTCGAGGCCGTCCTCGTACGCCTGGAAGGAGGCGGAGAGGTGGAAGATCGGCTTGCCGTGCTGGACGGCGACCACGCGGCGGGTGGTGAAGGAGCGGCCGTCGCGGATGCGGTCGACGCTGTAGACGATCGGCGCGCCGGGGTCGCCGGTGCGCAGGAAGTACGCGTGCAGCGAGTGGGCGGCGCGGTCGGCGGGGACCGTACGCCCCGCCGCGACCAGCGCCTGAGCGGCGACCTGGCCGCCGAAGACGCGGGGGACGACGGCGGAGCGGGACTGCCCGCGGTAGATGTCCTCCTCGATCCGCTCGAGATCGAGCAGATCGAGGAGGTCCTGAAGTGCCTGGCTCATGTCGTGTGGTTGTACCGGCCAGTCATTGCGGGGGCCTTACAGACCCATGTCCTTGGCGATGATCGACTTCATGAT
Organism: Streptomyces sp. SID1328; assembly: GCF_009865595.1. NCBI lineage: Bacteria > Bacillati > Actinomycetota > Actinomycetes > Kitasatosporales > Streptomycetaceae > Streptomyces > Streptomyces sp. SID1328. The sequence continues at coordinate 3,077 of NZ_WWKH01000238.1, forward strand.
CTCGCTGGTGCCGCCGTAGATGCGGTTGACGCGGTTGTCCGCGTACAGGCGGGCGATGGGGTACTCGTTCATGTAGCCGTAGCCGCCGTGGAGCTGGAGGCAGCGGTCGATCACGCGGTGGGCGACCTCGGTGCAGAACAGCTTGGCGGAGGCGGCCTCGGCGGGGGTCAGCTCGCCGGCGTCCAGCGCCTCGGTGGCGCGGTCGGCGACGGCCTCGGCGGCGTCCACCTCGGCCTGGCAGGCGGCCAGCTCGAACTTGGTGTTCTGGAAGTGGGCGACCGGCTTGCCGAAGACCGTGCGGTCCTGCACGTACTGCTTGGCGAAGCGGACGGCGGCCTTGGCCTGGGCGTAGGCGCCGAAGGCGATGCCCCACCGCTCGGAGGCCAGGTTGTGGCCGAGGTAGTAGAAGCCCTTGTTCTCCTCGCCGAGCAGGTCCTCGACGGGGACCTTGACGTCCACGAAGGCGAGTTCGGCGGTGTCGGAGGTCTTCAGGCCGAGCTTGTCCAGCTTGCGGCCGACGGAGTAGCCCTCGGACTTGGTGTCCACGGCGAAGAGGGAGATGCCGAACCGGCGGTCGTCCTCCTTCGGGGCGGAGGTGCGGGCGCAGACGATGACCTTGTCGGCGTGCACACCGCCGGTGATGAAGGTCTTGGCGCCGTTGAGGACGTAGTGCGTGCCGTCCTCGGAGAGCTTGGCGGTGGTCTTCATGCCCGCGAGGTCCGAGCCGGTGCCGGGCTCGGTCATCGCGATGGCCCACATCTCCTCGCCGGTGACGAACTTCGGCAGGAAACGCTTCTTCTGCTCGTCCGTGGCCAGCATCTTGATGTAGGGCAGGGCGAGCAGCACGTGCACGCCGGAGCCGCCGAACTGGACGCCCGCGCGGGCGGTCTCCTCGTAGAGGACCGCCTCGAACTTGTGGCTGTCGAGCCCCGCGCCCCCGAACTCCTCGGGCACGTTGATGCCGAAGATGCCCAGCTCGCCGAGCTTGTAGTAGAAGTCGCGCGGAGCCTGACCGGCGGCGAACCACTCGTCGTAGACCGGCACGACCTCGGACTCGATGAAGTCCCGGAGAGTCTCCCGGAACGCCTCGTGATCCTCGTTGAACACCGTACGGCGCACGCCGCCACCTCCACGTACCTCGGCATGACACAGGGCATGTCTAAGCGCTTGCTCAGGCAAGCCTACCGGCGGGTAGGAAGGGCGTCCAGGGGGTGGCGACCGTAACGCTCGTCACGCCGGTACGGCGGCCGCCGCGAATGCCCCCCGTGCCATCCGGTGCAGCAGGGTCGCGGTCACCGCTCGGCCCGGGAGGGTGCCGGAGCGGCCCAGGTGGGGGGTGGAGTTGAGGAGGCCGAAGACGGAGTGGACGGCGGAGCGGGCGGCGGGTTCGGTGAGGGTGGGGTGGGCCTCGCGGACGACGCCGACCCAGAGTTCGACGTACTGGCGCTGGAGCTGGCGGACGAGCTTGCGGTCGCTGTCGCGCAGCCGGTCCAGCTCGCGGTCGTGGAGGGTGATCAGCGGGCGGTCGTCCAGGGCGAAGTCGATGTGGCCCTCGATGAGGGAGTCCAGCACCGCGGAGGCGCCGGCCTGCCCGTCCGTCTCCGCCAGGCGGCGCCGCGCCCCGGTGAGGAGCTGGCCGCTGATGCCCACCAGCAGCTCCGCGAGCATCGCGTCCTTGCCGGGGAAGTGCCGGTAGAGGCCGGGGCCGCTGATGCCGACCGCCGCCCCTATCTCGTCCACGCCCACGCCGTGGAACCCACGCTCGGCGAAGAGGCGCGCGGCCTCCTTGAGGATCTGCTGGCGCCGGGTCGGGGCGTCGGTTCTGCTGGCCATGCGGGTCATTGTAGACAGCGAGGTTAGCGGTCGTTAACCTGAGGGAAATGCGTTAACGCTCATTAACAAGGTGAGGGGTTCGCAGGATGCACGAGGCACCGGAGCTGACGAGCGCGGCAGACCCCGCGTCGGAGGCCTGGCGGGCCAATGAACAGGCCCATCTCGCCCTGGGCGAGGAGCTGCGCGCCAAGCTGGCGGCCGCGGCCCTCGGCGGGGGCGAGAAGGCGCGCGCCCGGCACACCGCGCGCGGCAAGCTGCTGCCGAGGGACCGGGTGGACGCCCTGCTCGATCCCGGCTCCCCCTTTCTGGAGCTGGCCCCCCTCGCGGCCGACGGGATGTACGACGGACAGGCCCCGGCGGCCGGGGTGATCGCCGGCATCGGCCGGGTCAGCGGACGCGAGTGCGTGATCGTCGCCAACGACGCGACCGTCAAGGGCGGCACCTACTACCCGATGACGGTGAAGAAGCACCTGCGCGCCCAGGAGGTGGCCCTCGACAACCGCCTGCCCTGCGTCTACCTGGTGGACTCCGGCGGCGCCTTCCTGCCCATGCAGGACGAGGTCTTCCCCGACCGCGACCACTTCGGCCGCATCTTCTACAACCAGGCCCGCATGTCCGCGGCCGGCATCCCGCAGATCGCCGCCGTCCTCGGCTCCTGCACGGCCGGCGGCGCGTACGTCCCGGCGATGAGCGACGAGGCGGTGATCGTCCGCGACCAGGGCACGATCTTCCTCGGCGGCCCCCCGCTGGTGAAGGCCGCCACCGGCGAGGTCGTCACGGCGGAGGAGCTGGGCGGCGGCGAGGTCCACTCCCGCGTCTCGGGCGTCACCGACCACCTCGCGGAGGACGACGCGCACGCGCTCAGGATCGTGCGGAACATCGTCGCCACCCTCCCCGCCCGCAAGGACGCCCCCTGGGAGGTGACCCAGGCCGTCGAGCCCAAGGTCGACCCCTTCGGGCTGTACGGCGCGGTCCCCGTCGACTCGCGCACCCCGTACGACGTCCGCGAGATCATCGCGCGGGTGGTGGACGGCTCGCGCTTCAGCGAGTTCAAGTCCGAGTTCGGCCAGACCCTGGTCACCGGCTTCGCCCGTATCCACGGCCACCCGGTCGGCATCGTCGCCAACAACGGCATCCTGTTCTCCGAGTCCGCCCAGAAGGGCGCGCACTTCATCGAGCTGTGCGACCAGCGCGGCATCCCGCTGGTCTTCCTCCAGAACATCTCCGGCTTCATGGTCGGCAAGGACTACGAGGCGGGCGGCATCGCCAAGCACGGCGCCAAGATGGTGACCGCCGTCGCCTGCACCCGCGTGCCGAAGCTGACGGTCGTGGTCGGCGGCTCCTACGGCGCGGGCAACTACTCGATGTGCGGCCGCGCCTACTCCCCCCGCTTCCTGTGGATGTGGCCCGGCGCCAAGATCTCCGTCATGGGCGGCGAACAGGCCGCCTCGGTGCTCGCCACCGTCAAGCGGGACCAGATGGAGGCGCGCGGCGAGGAGTGGCCCGCCGAGGACGAGGACGCCTTCAAGGCCCCGATCCGCGCGCAGTACGAGAGCCAGGGCAGCGCCTACTACGCCACCGCCCGCCTCTGGGACGACGGCGTGATCGACCCGCTCCAGACCCGTCAGGTGCTCGGACTCGCCCTGACCGCCTGTGCCAACGCGCCGCTGGGAGAGCCCCGGTTCGGCGTCTTCCGGATGTGAGAGGGAGGGGAATTCGTGTTCGACACAGTGCTGGTCGCCAACCGGGGTGAGATCGCCGTACGGGTCATCCGTACGCTCCGCGCGCTCGGCGTGCGCTCGGTGGCGGTCTTCTCCGACGCCGACGCCGACGCGCGGCACGTCCGGGAGGCCGACACGGCCGTCCGGATCGGCCCGGCCCCGGCTTCGGAGAGCTATCTGTCGGTGGAGCGGCTGCTGGAGGCCGCCGCCCGTACCGGCGCCCAGGCCGTCCACCCCGGCTACGGCTTCCTCGCCGAGAACGCCGGCTTCGCGCGCGCCTGCGAGGAGGCGGGGCTCGTCTTCATCGGGCCGTCCGCCGACGCCATCGCCCTGATGGGCGACAAGATCCGCGCCAAGGAGACGGTGCGCGCGGCCGGGGTGCCGGTCGTGCCGGGCTCCAGCGGCAGCGGGCTGACCGACGCCGAACTGGCCGGTGCCGCCCGCGAGATCGGCATGCCGGTGCTGCTGAAGCCCTCGGCGGGCGGCGGCGGCAAGGGCATGCGCCTGGTGCGGGACGAGGCCGCGCTGGCCGAGGAGATCGCCGCCGCCCGCCGCGAGGCCCGCGCCTCCTTCGGCGACGACACCCTGCTGGTGGAGCGGTGGATCGACCGCCCCCGGCACATCGAGATCCAGGTGCTCGCCGACGGCCACGGCGACGTGGTGCACCTCGGCGAGCGCGAGTGCTCGCTCCAGCGGCGCCACCAGAAGATCATCGAGGAGGCGCCCAGCGTCCTGCTCGACGAGGCGACCCGTGCCGCGATGGGCGAGGCGGCCGTGCAGGCGGCCCGCTCGTGCGGGTACCGGGGCGCGGGCACGGTGGAGTTCATCGTGCCGGGGGGCGACCCGTCCTCGTACTACTTCATGGAGATGAACACCCGCCTCCAGGTCGAGCACCCGGTGACCGAGCTGATCACCGGCCTGGACCTGGTCGAGTGGCAGCTGAGGGTGGCGTCCGGCGAGCCGCTGGGTTTCGCCCAGGAGGACGTGACGCTGACCGGGCACGCGGTGGAGGCCCGCATCTGCGCCGAGGACCCGGCCCGCGGCTTCCTCCCCTCGGGCGGAACGGTCCTGCTGCTGGCCGAGCCGCAGGGTGACGGAGTCCGCACCGACTCCGGGCTCAGCGAGGGCACCGAGGTCGGCAGCCTGTACGACCCGATGCTGTCCAAGGTGATCGCCTACGGCCCCGACCGCGCGACCGCCCTGCGCAAGCTCCGCGCGGCCCTCGCGGAGACGGTCACCCTGGGCGTGCCGACCAACGCGGGCTTCCTGCGCCGGCTGCTCGCGCACCCCGCGGTGGTGGCGGGCGAACTGGACACCGGGCTGGTGGAGCGCGCGGTGGACGACCTGATCCCGTCCGGCGTCCCCGAGGAGGTGTACGAGGCGGCGGCGGCCGTCCGCCTGGAGGAGCTGCGTCCCCGGGGCGGCGGCTGGGTGAACCCCTTCTCGGTGCCGGACGGCTGGCGGCTGAGCGGGACGCCCAAGCCGGTGCCGTTCCCCCTGCGCGTGCCCGGCGAGGAGCCGGTGGCGCACGCCCGGCGCGGCACCGACGCCCACGTCACCCCCGACACGGTGAGCGTCACCCTGGACGGCGTCCGCCACACCTTCCGCCGCGCGGCCGACTGGCTCGGGCGGGACGGTGACGCCTGGCAGGTGCGGGACCACGACCCGGTCGCCGCCTCGCTGAGCCGCTCCGCGCACGCGGGCGCCGACTCGCTGACCGCGCCCATGCCGGGCACGGTGACGGTGGTGAAGGTGGCCGTGGGCGACGAGGTCGAGGCCGGACAGAGCCTGCTGGTGGTGGAGGCGATGAAGATGGAGCACGTCGTCTCCGCCCCGCACGCGGGCACGGTCGCCGAACTCGACGTGACGCCCGGCAGCACGGTCGCCATGGACCAGGTGCTGGCCGTCATCGCGCCGAGGGAGGAGGCTTAGATGAACGCCCTGCCCATGGTCGTCCCCGACCCCGGCCTGCCCACGCGGGTCCGTATCCACGAGGTGGGTGCGCGCGACGGCCTCCAGAACGAGAAGACGGCCGTACCCACCGAGGTGAAGGCGGAGTTCATCCGCCGGCTGCGCGCGGCGGGCCTGACCACGATCGAGGCGACCAGCTTCGTGCACCCGAAGTGGGTGCCCCAACTGGCCGACGCCGAGGAGCTGTTCCCGCAGGTGTCCGACGTGGACGCCGAACTCCCGGTACTGGTCCCCAACCAGCGCGGCCTGGACCGGGCTCTCGCGCTCGGGGCGCGCCGGATCGCGGTGTTCGCCAGCGCCACGGAGTCCTTCGCCAAGGCCAACCTCAACCGCACGGTGGACGAGTCGCTGGCCGTGTTCGAGCCGGTGGTACGGCAGGCCAAGGACGCGGGCGCCCATGTCCGCGGCTATGTGTCGATGTGTTTCGGTGACCCGTGGGAGGGCGAGGTACCGCTCCCCCAGGTGGTCCGGGTGTGCGCGGCCCTGAAGGACATGGGCTGCGACGAGCTGAGCCTCGGCGACACCATCGGCGTCGCCACACCGGGCCAGGTCCGCGCCCTGCTCACCCAGCTGAACGAAGCGGGCCTGCCGACGGCGGAACTCGGCGTCCATTTCCACGACACCTACGGCCAGGCCCTCGCCAACACCTACGCGGCGCTCCAGCACGGCGTCACCACCGTCGACGCCTCCGCGGGCGGCCTCGGCGGCTGCCCGTACGCCAAGTCCGCCACCGGCAACCTCGCCACCGAGGACCTGGTCTGGATGCTGCGCGGCCTCGGCATCGAAACCGGCGTCGACCTCGAGGCGCTGACCGCCACCAGCGTCTGGATGGCGGGCCACCTGGGCCGCCCGAGCCCCTCCCGCACCGTCCGCGCCCTCGGCACCACGACCCAGCCCGACAAGGACCAGTGATCAGCATGGACCACCGCCTCAGCCCCGAGCTGGAGGAACTCCGCCGCACGGTGGAGGAGTTCGCGCACGACGTCGTGGCGCCGAAGATCGGCGACTTCTACGAGCGGCACGAGTTCCCGTACGAGATCGTCCGCGAGATGGGCCGGATGGGCCTGTTCGGGCTGCCCTTCCCCGAGGAGTACGGCGGGATGGGCGGCGACTATCTGGCGCTGGGCATCGCGCTGGAGGAGCTGGCCCGGGTGGACTCCTCGGTGGCCATCACCCTGGAGGCGGGCGTCTCGCTGGGCGCCATGCCGATCCACCTCTTCGGCACCGAGGAGCAGAAGGCCGAGTGGCTGCCGCGGCTGTGCTCGGGCGAGATCCTGGGCGCGTTCGGGCTGACCGAGCCGGACGGCGGCTCGGACGCGGGCGCGACCCGTACGACGGCCCGGCTGGACCCGGACACCGACGAATGGGTCATCAACGGCAGCAAGTGCTTCATCACCAACTCCGGCACCGACATCACCGGCCTGGTGACGGTCACCGCGGTCACCGGGCGCAAGCCGGACGGCAAGCCGCTGATCTCCGCCATCATCGTGCCCTCGGGCACGCCGGGCTTCACGGTCGCCGCTCCCTACTCCAAGGTCGGCTGGAACGCCTCGGACACCCGTGAGCTGTCCTTCCAGGACGTCCGGGTCCCGGCCGCCAACCTGCTCGGCGAAGAGGGCCGCGGCTACGCGCAGTTCCTCCGCATCCTGGACGAGGGCCGCATCGCGATCGCCGCGCTGGGCACCGGGCTCGCGCAGGGCTGCGTGGACGAGTCGCTGCGCTACGCCAAGGAGCGGCACGCCTTCGGCCGGCCCATCGGCACCAACCAGGCCATCCAGTTCAAGCTGGCCGACATGGAGATGAAGGCCCACACCGCCCGCCTCGCCTGGCGCGACGCGGCGGCCCGCCTGGTGGCCGGCGAGCCGTTCAAGAAGGAGGCGGCCATCGCCAAGCTGTACTCCTCCACCATCGCCGTCGACAACGCCCGTGACGCCACCCAGGTCCACGGCGGCTACGGCTTCATGAACGAGTATCCGGTCGCCCGCATGTGGCGGGACTCCAAGATTCTCGAAATCGGCGAGGGCACCAGCGAGGTCCAGCGCATGCTGATCGCACGGGAGTTGGGCCTTACCGGCTGAGCCATGACACGGCGCGGGGCGCAATGCGGCGCCTCGCGTCATGTCTGATGTCACATCAATTCTATTTCGTTGCACGGTAATTGACCCTCCTGTTAGGTTGCACACCAGTTCCGAACGTCTGTTCAAGGCAATCCCGCTGACCACGGGAGGCCGCAGGCGCGGAGCGGGAACACGGGGGAAGACTCGTCGCGAACGGCATACGTACGCGACGCCTTTCGGCGCGCCCCCATCCCGCTGTGTGCCAACTGACACCAAGGGGGATGTATGCGTATCCGCACGATGCTGACCGCGGCCGCCATCGGCTCACTGACACTGACCGGCCTGGCCGCCTCGCCGTCGTCGGCCGACGGTGAACCCGGCAATCCCGCCGAGATCGTGACCGGGGTGCTGACTCCGGAAGAGGAATCGGCGGTCCAGACCGCGCCGGGCTCCACCAAGAAGGTGGACATGTACTACGAGGGGCGGAAGATCGACCCCGCCTCGGACTGGCAGGGTGCGAACGTCTGCGTCGAGGTGTCGGAGGACGGCACGATGCAGTGCTTCGACAACGACACCGAGTCCAACAGGTTCCTCGCAACCCACGCGCCCACCGCCCAGGCCCGCGCCGGGGCCAGGCAGGCACTGGCGGGCACCCGGCAGGTGAGGCTGGCGACGACCGCGCAAGCGGTGTCCGGACAACCGGCGACCGCGAAGACCGCGGCCGTCAAGGGTTACTCCTCCTGCCCCAACTCCTACGTGTGCCTGTGGCAGGACTCCAACTACGCGGGTCGGCGCCTGCAGTGGCCGACGTACTCGGAGTCCAAGACGCGCCACCTCGACCAGTACTCGCCGTCCTTCCAGGACAAGGCGAGCTCGGCCTACGTGAACCGCCCACAGCGCGGCGTCGAGGTGTACGACTTCCGCACGGGCCTGCCCGACCCGCACCTCTTCCTGGGCGCGGGGTACAGCCTGTACCCGAACTTCAAGAACATCGAGTACACCTACGGCGGCAGCTGGAACGACCGGGCCGACGCCATCAAGTTCTGACCCGATCCTTGCGGTCCCGGTACCCCTGCAACAGGGCGCCGGTACCGTGATGTCCGCCGTCAGACACACGCATCCGATGGAGACCCCGTGACCCGCACCCCCCGCATCACCGCCGTTCTCGCTCTCGGTGCCGTCATCGCTGCCGGGACCACCGCCTGCTCGACCGAGAAGACGGCCGAGCCGGACGCGATCGGTGTCGTGGAGAAGCTCCCCGACGACACGGACAAGGCCCAGTCGAAGAAGAACGCTCAGGAGTTCAGGTCCTGGGTCGAGGAGCACGGTACCGCCCAGCAGAAGTCGGCGGCCGGCCGCGTGGACCGCATCCTCGGCGAGTGGAACGACAAGACGGGCAACGCCTACATCGCCACCGACATCAACGGCGGCAAGAAGCCCGCGGCCGACCCGCAGGGCGCGGCCACCGCGATCGCCAAGGCGTTCGCGTCCTGGAAGGACTCCGACCAGGGGTACGCGTCCGTCTACGACGTATACGGCAACGCCATGCTGACGAACTACAAGTTCTGAGACCGAGCGCGATCGTCCGCCGCCCTGGACAACGAGCAAGGTTAGGCTAACCTTGCTGAAACCAGTCCGGCGGGCGATCAGCCCTGGTCGAAAGCAGCACACCCATGCCCCACACCCGTGCCACCCACCTCACTCGCCGCGGCATCCTCGCCGCGGGCGGCGCCCTCGGTCTCGGCGCCGTGCTCGCCGCCTGTGGTGACGACCAGGGGAAGAGCGGTGGCTCCGGGGGGCAGGCCAAGCCCGGCAGGTCCGGCGCGTGGAGCTTCAAGGACGACCGCGGCCAGACCGTGAAGCTGGACTCGGTCCCCACGAAGATCGTCGCCTTCACCGGTGTCGCCGCCGCGCTGTACGACTACGGCATCGAGGTCAAGGGCGTCTTCGGCCCGACGAAGACCAAGGACGGCAAGGCCGATGTGCAGGCCGGCGACATGGACGTCAGCAAGCTGACCGTCTTCGGCAATGTCTTCAACCAGTTCAACGTCGAGGAGTACGCGGCCTTCGGCCCCCAGGTCCTCATCACCACCACCTTCGACCCCAAGGGCACCCTCTGGTACGTGCCCCTGGAGTCCGCCGCGAAGATAGCCAAGCTGGCGCCCAGCGTCGCGATCTCGGTCTACGACCGCCCGCTCACCGGCCCCCTCCAGCGCATGTGGGAGCTGGCCGAGTCCCTCGGTGCCGACACCAGGTCCGCGAAGATCACCCACGCCAAGAAGCGCTTCGAGGCGGCCGCGGCCCGGCTGCGCAAGGCGGCCAAGTCCCGCCCGGAGATCAAGGTGATGGCCGGCTCCGCCGCGCAGGACGCGTTCTACGTCTCCGGCACCAACCTCTCCGCGGACCTCGAGTACTTCAAGTCCCTCGGCGTGAACTTCGTCGAGCCCTCGGAGGCGGCCAAGAAGCCCACCGGCGGCTGGTTCGAGACGCTGAGCTGGGAGAACGTCGACAAGCACCCGGCCGACATCATCATCATGGACGACCGCTCCTCGGCCATCCAGCCCGCCGACATCACCAAGGCCACCTGGAAGAAGCTGCCCGCCGTCAAGGCCGGCCAGGTCATCCCCCGCTCCGCCGAGCCGATCCTGTCCTACGACAAGTGCGCCCCGCTGCTGGAGAACCTGGCCAAGGCCATCGAGACGGCCAAGAAGGTCAGCTGAACCCTGCCCTTCCTGACGTTCAGGAGCCCCGCATGACGACGGCCGTAGCCGCCCCGTTCCGTTTCTTCGCCCTCTCGGTGGCCCGGACGAGGCGGCTCGGTCCGTCTCTGCTCCGGGTCACCTTCACCGGCCCCGAGCTGGCCGGGTTCCACTCGCTGGGCCGCGACCAGTCCCTCTCGCTGTTCCTGCCGCATCCCGGCCAGCGCGAGCCGGCGGTCCCGCTGGAGCTGGGCGACGACTGGTGGCACGGCTGGCGTGAACTCCCGGACGACGTGCGGGCGGTGATGCGCTCGTACACCCTGCGGGCGCTGCGCCGGGACCCGGACGAGATCGACATCGACTTCGCCCTGCACGGCACCGAGCCCGGCGCTCCGGTCCCGGCCGGCCCCGCCTCCCGCTGGGCCGCCGGTGCCGCCCGGGGCGACCGGGTGCTGCTGCTCGGTCCGGCGATCGCCGACAACCGGGCCATCCGGTTCCGGGCGCCGGAGGACACCGACCTGGTCGTCATCTGGGGCGACGAGACCGCCGTGCCGGCCGCGACGGCCGTACTGGAGTCGCTGCCGGCGTCCACCCGCGTCCACGCCTGGCTGGAGGTGCCGCACGCCGGGGACGTCCAGGACGTGCGCACCGAGGCGGACGCCCGGATCACCTGGCTGGTACGGCACGACGGCGCCCCCCTCGGCGGTCCAGGCCCTGCGCGCGGCCCGACTGCCCGCACACACCAGCCCGTACGTCTGGCTCGCGGGCGAGGCCGGGCAGGTGCGGGAGCTGCGCCGGCACTTCGTCGGGGAGCGCGGCACCGACCGGCGGCGGGTGACCTTCGTCGGTTACTGGCGGCGCGGACTGACGGAGGAACAGCTCCGCGCGAGCGCCGCGTAGACGCCGGAACCCGTCAAGGGACCGTCGTCACGGGTGCGGTGTGTTCAGCGGACGGCTATTTAGGTTAGGCTAACCTAAGTTGGAGCCGCGGAACTTCGCTTCCCCTCGTGTTTCCCCCGGAGGACCCCCTCATGCGCTCGCACCTGCTCAATGGCCTCACCGCGGAGACGTACCGCCGCTCCGTGACCGAAGGAGTAGAGCGGGTGGCGGCCAAACTCGCCACCGCCGCAAGCCCGTTCACCGGAGTGACCGTCGACGGCCTCGCTCCCCGCGTCGACTCCGTGGACCTCGACCAGCCGCTCGGCGACACCGCCGCCGCGCTGGACGAGCTGGAGGAGGTCTACCTCCGGGACGCCGTCTACTTCCACCACCCCCGCTACCTCGCCCACCTCAACTGCCCGGTCGTCATTCCGGCGGTGGTCGGCGAAGCCGTGCTCTCCGCGGTCAACTCCTCCCTGGACACCTGGGACCAGTCGGCCGGCGGCACGCTCATCGAGCGGAAACTGATCGACTGGACCAACGCCCGTATCGGGCTGGGACCCGCCGCGGACGGTGTGTTCACCTCCGGCGGCACCCAGTCCAACCTCCAGGCGCTGCTGGTGGCCCGCGAGGAGGCGAAGGCCGAGTCGTACGGCCAACTGCGCGTCTTCACCTCCGAGGTCAGCCACTTCAGCGTGCAGAAGTCCGCCAGACTCCTCGGCCTCGGCCCGGACGCGGTCGTCGTCATCCCGGTCGACCACGACAAGCGGATGCACACCCTCGCGCTCGCCCACGAGCTGGAGCGCTGCGTCCGGGACGGGCTCACCCCGATGGCCGTCGTCGCCACCGCGGGCACCACCGACTTCGGTTCCATCGACCCGCTCCCCGAGATCGCGGAACTCTGCGCGCAGTTCGGGGTGTGGATGCACGTGGACGCCGCCTACGGCTGCGGACTGCTCACCTCACTGAAGCACCGCGACCGCATCGACGGCATCGAGCGCGCCGACTCGGTCACCGTCGACTACCACAAGTCCTTCTTCCAGCCGGTGAGTTCCTCCGCCGTGCTGGTCCGGGACGCGGCCACCCTGCGGCACGCCACCTACCACGCGGAATACCTCAACCCGCGCCGCATGGTGCGGGAGCGCATCCCCAACCAGGTCGACAAGTCCCTCCAGACCACCCGCCGCTTCGACGCGCTCAAGCTGTGGATGACCCTGCGCGTGATGGGCGCCGACGGCATCGGCGAACTCTTCGACGAGGTCTGCGAGCTGGCGCAGGAGGGCTGGCGGCTGCTCGCCGCCGACCCACGCTACGAGGTGGTCGTGGCGCCCTCGCTGTCCACCCTGGTCTTCCGCTACGTCCCGGCGGCCGTCACCGACCCCGCCGAGATCGACCGCGCCAACCTGTACGCCCGCAAGGCCCTGTTCGCCTCCGGCGACGCCGTGGTCGCGGGCACCAAGGCCGACGGCCGCCACTACCTGAAGTTCACCCTGCTCAACCCCGAGACCACCGCGGCCGACATCGCCACCGTCCTCGATCTGATCGCCGGCCACGCCGAGCAGTACCTGGGAGAGTCCCTTGACCGCGCTTCCTGAAGCCAGCCCCGTCCTTGACTTCGTGGGGATCGGCCTCGGCCCCTTCAACCTCGGCCTGGCCTGCCTCACCGAGCCCATCGAGGAGCTGACCGGCGTCTTCCTCGACTCCAAGCCCGGCTTCGAGTGGCACGCCGGGATGTTCCTGGACGGCGCCCACCTCCAGACGCCGTTCATGTCGGACCTGGTCACCCTGGCCGACCCGACCTCGCTGTACTCCTTCCTCAACTACCTGAAGGAGAAGGGCAGGCTGTACTCGTTCTACATCCGGGAGAGCTTCTACCCGCTGCGGGTCGAGTACGACGACTACTGCCGCTGGGCCGCCGACAAGCTGACCAGCGTCCGCTTCGGCACCACGGTCACCGAGGTCACCTTCGAGGACGGGCTGTACGCGGTGCACACCGGCGCCGGTGACACCTACCGCGCCAAGCACCTGGTCCTCGGCACCGGCACCCCGCCCTACGTCCCGGAGGCGTGCGAGGGTCTGGGCGGCGACTTCATCCACAACTCCCGCTATCTCTCCAGCAAGGCGGAGCTGCAGAAGAAGCGCTCCATCACCCTGGTCGGCAGCGGACAGTCGGCGGCCGAGATCTACTACGACCTCCTCAGCGAGATCGACGTCCACGGCTACCGGCTCAACTGGGTCACCCGCTCCCCGCGGTTCTTCCCGCTGGAGTACACCAAGCTCACGCTGGAGATGACCTCCCCGGAGTACATCGACTACTTCCACGCGCTCCCCGAGGACACCCGCTACCGGGTCACCGCCCAGCAGAAGGGCCTGTTCAAGGGCATCGACGGCGAGCTGATCAACGAGATCTTCGACCTGCTCTACCAGAAGAACCTCGGCGGCTCCGTCCGGACCCGGCTGCTCACCAACTCCGCGCTCACAGGAGCCACTTACCGGGACGGCACCTACACCCTCTCCTTCCGCCAGGAGGAACAGGGCAAGGACTACGAGCTGGACAGCGAGGGCCTGGTGCTGGCCACCGGCTACCGGTACCGCGAGCCGGAGTTCCTGAAGCCGGTCCGCGACCGCCTGCGCTACGACGGCCACGGCAACTTCGACCTGGGCCGCAACTACGCCATCGACGTCACCGGCCGGGGCGTCTTCCTCCAGAACGCCGGCGTCCACACCCACAGCATCACCAGCCCCGACCTGGGCATGGGCGCCTACCGCAACGCCTGCATCATCCGCGAGCTGCTCGGCTCGGAGTACTACCCGGTCGAGAAGACCATCGCCTTCCAGGAGTTCGCCGTATGACCTTCACGATCCGCCCGCTCGACCCCCTGAAGGACGCGAGCCTGGTGCATGGCTGGGTGACCGATCCGAAGGCCGTGTTCTGGATGATGCAGGACGCGACGCCGGTGGACGTCGAGCGTGCCTACAGGGAGATCGCGGCCGACGAGCACCACCACGCCTTCCTCGGTCTGGACGACGGGGTGCCGGTGTTCCTGATGGAGAGCTACGACCCCGCGCACCGCGAGCTGGCCGGGCTGTACGAGGCCCAGCCGGGCGATGTGGGCATGCACTTCCTGGTGGCGCCCACCGACACCCCCGTGCACGGGTTCACCCGGCGGGTCATCACCGCCGTGATGACGCATCTGTTCGCCGACCCGCGCACCCTGCGGGTGGTCGTGGAGCCCGATGTGCGCAACACCGCCGTGCACGCGCTGAACGAGGCCGTCGGGTTCGTGCCCGAGGGCGAGATAGAGAAGCCGGAGAAGCGCGCCCTGCTGAGTTTCTGCACGCGGGAACGGTTCGAGGCGGCGACGGGGGTGGCGGCATGACCCTCGCCGACTCCGTGGCCCACCTCTCCCCCGAGCGCTGGGACCTGGCCAACCGCCTGCTGATCCGCAAGGCTCTCGCCGAGTTCGCGCACGAGCGCCTGCTCGTCCCTGAGCCGGACGGGGCCGCGGGCGAGGAGTACGTCGTCCGCAGCGACGACAAGCTCACCTCGTACCGCTTCTCAGCCGTGCGCCGGGGCCTGGACCACTGGCAGGTGGACGCCGGCTCGATCACCCGCACCCGCGAGGGCGCCGAACTGCCGCTCGCCGCGCTGGACTTCTTCATCGAGCTGAAGGAGACCCTGGGGCTGAGCGAGGAGATCCTGCCGGTGTACCTGGAGGAGATCTCCTCCACCCTGTCCGGCACCTGCTACAAGCTGACCAAGCCCCGGGTGAGCGCGAAGGAACTGGCGGGGGCCTCGTTCCAGGACATCGAGACCGGGATGACCGAGGGCCACCCCTGCTTCGTGGCCAACAACGGGCGGCTCGGCTTCGGCGTCCAGGAGTACCTGGCGTACGCGCCGGAGACGGCGAGCCCGGTGAAACTGGTCTGGCTGGCCGCGCACCGCTCGCGCGCCGCCTTCACCGCCGGAGCCGGCGTCGAGTACGAGGAGTTCTTCCGCCGCGAGCTGGGCGAGGCCACCCTGGAGCGGTTCCGGGGCGTGCTCACCGACCAGGGCCTGGACCCGGACGACTATCTGCTGATCCCGGTCCACCCCTGGCAGTGGTGGAACAAGCTCAGCGTGACCTTCGCCGCCGAGGTGGCCCGCCGCAACCTGGTGTGCCTGGGCGAGGGCGACGACGAGTACCTGGCCCAGCAGTCCATCCGGACGTTCTTCAACCGGACGCACCCAGAGAAGCACTATGTGAAGACGGCGCTGTCCGTGCTCAACATGGGCTTCATGCGCGGTCTGTCGGCCGCGTACATGGAGGCGACCCCGGCGATCAACGACTGGCTGGCCCGGCTGATCGAGAACGACCCCGTGCTCACCGCGACCGGCCTCACGATCATCCGCGAGCAGGCCGCCGTCGGCTACCGGCACCTGGAGTACGAGCGGGCCACCGACCGCTACTCCCCCTACCGCAAGATGCTGGCCGCCCTGTGGCGCGAGTCCCCGGTGCCCCGCCTCGCCGAGGGCGAGTCGCTGGCGACGATGGCCTCGCTGCTGCACACCGACCACGAGGGCGCCTCGTTCGCGGGCGCGCTGATCGAGCGCTCGGGGCAGCCGCCCACCGACTGGCTGCGCGACTACCTGCGGGCCTACTACGTGCCGCTGCTGCACAGCTTCTACGCCTATGACCTGGTGTTCATGCCGCACGGCGAGAACGTCGTCCTGGTGCTGAAGGACGGCGCGGTCCGGCGCGCGGTGTACAAGGACATCGCCGAGGAGATCGCCGTCATGGACCCGGACGCGGCCCTGCCGCCGGAGGTGCGGCGCATCCGGGTGGAGGTGCCCGAGGACAAGAAGCTGCTGTCGATC
Organism: Streptomyces sp. SID1328; assembly: GCF_009865595.1. Lineage (NCBI taxonomy): Bacteria > Bacillati > Actinomycetota > Actinomycetes > Kitasatosporales > Streptomycetaceae > Streptomyces > Streptomyces sp. SID1328. The sequence continues at coordinate 19,095 of NZ_WWKH01000238.1, forward strand.
TTCACGGACGTCTTCGACTGCTTCTTCCGCTTCCTCGCCGCCCACCTGGCCGACGAGGGCGTGCTGGCGGAGGACGGCTTCTGGCGCACGGTCGCGGAGGTCACCCGCGCGTACCAGGAGGCCAACCCGCAGCTCGCGGAGAAGTTCGAGCAGTACGACATGTTCGCGCCGGAGTTCGCCCTGTCCTGCCTCAACCGGCTCCAGCTCCGCGACAACAGGCAGATGGTGGACCTCGCCGACCCGTCCGGCGCGCTGCAGCTCGTCGGCACCCTGGCGAACCCCCTCGCCGGGTTCTGAACCCGCACCGCGCACGGGCACCCCGGAGTACGGTCCTCCGGGGTGCCCGTCGCCCTTTCGTCGGCTCGTCCTCGGCCGGCCGGTCCGTCCGCCGGACCGTCAGCCCGTCAGCCCGTCAGTCCGCCGGCCAGGGGACCTGCGGCGAGCGGTAGTAGTTGATGCCGAGAGCGTCCCAGCGCGGGGCCTGCGCGGCCAGCCGCACCCGGTAGGCGTCCCAGTCGTGGGTGGCGGCCGGTGACCAGCCCAGCTCCGCCGCGCCCGGCAGCCGCGGGAACGCCATGTACTCGAGGTCGGCGGACTTCTTCAGCGTCTCCGACCACAGGGGAGCCTCGACGCCCCTGACCGCCGAGGCGGGCACTCCGTCCAGATAGGCGCCCGGGTCCCAGTCGTAGGACCGCCGCACCTCCACCAGACCCGCCCAGTCCAGGCCGAGCGGGGTGTCCTTGGTGTACTTCATGTCGAGGTAGACCCGGTCGGCCGGGGACATGATCAGCCCGGTGCCGTTCCGCGCGGCCTCGGCGACCTGCGCCTTCTCCGCCGCGCTGGTGCGGTCCAGGCCCCAGTACTGGGCGAGGGCGCCCTTGACCGGATGGGCGCCGGTGAGCTGGTGCCACCCGATGGCCGTCTTGCCGTACTTGGCGACGACCGGCTGCACACGGTCCATGAACGTCACGTAGTCCGCGTGGCTGGTGGAGTGCGCCTCGTCACCGCCGATGTGCAGATAGCGGCCCGGGGTGAGCGCGGCCAGCTCGCGGATCACGTCGTCCACGAAGTCGTAGGTGACCTGCTTGGGCACGCACAGCGAGCTGAAGCCGACCTGGGTGCCGGTGTAGAGCGGGGGCGCCACGCCGTCGCAGTTCAGCTCGGCGTAGGAGGCGAGGGCGGCGTTGGTGTGGCCGGGCATGTCGATCTCGGGGACGACCTCGAGATAGCGACTGGCCGCGTACCGGACGATCTCCCGGTAGTCGGCCTTGCTGTAGTGGCCGCCCTCGCCGCCGCCGACCTCGGTGGAGCCGCCATATCCGGCCAGGCGCGGCCAGGAGTCGACGGCGATGCGCCAGCCCTGGTCGTCGCTGAGGTGCAGATGCAGCTCGTTGATCTTGTAGAGGGCCAGCTGGTCGATGTAGCGCTTGACCTGGGCGACGGTGAGGAAGTGCCGGGAGACGTCCAGCATGGCGCCCCGGTAGGCGTAGCGCGGGCGGTCCTCGACGGTACCGCCGGCGATCCGCCAGGGGCCGGGCTGGACGGTCTTCTTCTCGACGGCCGCCGGTAGCAGCTGGCGCAGGGTCTGTACGCCGTGGAAGAGGCCGGCGGGAGCGGCGGCGGTGATGGTGACTCCACCGGCTCCGCTGTGCAGCCGGTACCCCTCGGCGCCGAAGTGGCCCTTCTGGAGGCGGAGTCGGATGCCTCCGCCGCCGCCGTGGTCGGTGAGCGGCAGCGGATAGCCGGTGGAGGGCCGCAGGATGCCGGCGAGGTAGGCGCCGATCCGGCGGACCTCGGCGGAGCCGTCCACCCGGACGCGGGTCGTGCGGGTGATGCGGTACGGGGTTCCGCCCGGCTCGACCGAGGCGGGTGCGGGGACCACCCGGTCCAGCGCGGGCGGGGCGGCCGCCTGCGCGGCGGGGTTCGCGGCGAAGGTGAAGACACCGGCCGCGGCGACAAGCAGCAGTGATCCGAGGATCCGGGTCGTTCGGGGAGTGGTGCCGTGGTGCCGTCTCACATGCGCTCCCTTCGGATTTGGTCGGGACCACTCTCCCGCAGATCCGGCGAAACGCTCCCGCCCGTGGCGGCAACCATCCGGCGGGACGGGCCCGTTGTTCTCGACGGCGACGCCCCGCGGTCGACGCCGGGGCGGGACAGGAACGCAACCGGGCGGGCCGCACCGCGAAGAGGTGCTGACCGGCGCGGAGTTCGCCCCGGCCGAGCGGGCGGCCCCCGGTCGACTGTGAGGACTGCCCGCTCCGGCCGGCGGCGCGCCCCGGCCTTCCGCGCGGGCGCGTGGATCTACTTCGCCCTGCGGGACACCGTGAAGTGGTCGATGCGCTCACCGGTCTCGGCGATGCCGGACACGGTCAGCGTGGTGTGCCGGCCCCGCGGCGCGGGCGTCACGTCCACGCGGAGGAACGAGTAGTCGAGGTAGCGCACGCGGGACCAGGCGACGGTCTCGGGCTTCTTGCCGTCCTTGAGGTTGACGAAGGAGGAGACGGACTCGACCTCGTGCTCGTGCCCCTCGTAGGTGTCGGGCGCGGTGAAGGCGTACAGGCTGCGGCCGGCCGCGCCCGCGGTGACATACACGACGCCCTCGGTCTCGGGGTAGGCGGTGCCGCCGACGGGGAGCTTCTTGACGACCGTGTCGCCCTTGATCACGTCGGTGCGCTCGTACTGGTGGTTGTGGCCGTTGATGACCAGGTCCACGGTGTACTTCTCGAACAGCGGCACCCACTCCTGGCGCACCCCGCCCTCGGAGGCGTGGGCGGTTGAGGTGCAGTAGGCGCAGTGGTGGAAGAAGACCACGACGAAGTCGATGTCCCGCGCGGCCCGGAACTTCCTGAGCTGGGCCTCCAGCCAGGTGGTCTGGGTGCCGCCGGAGATGCCGAGGTTCGCCGGGATCTCGTAGGAGATGTCGTTGGCGTCGAGCGAGATGACGGCGGTGTTGCCGTAGACGAAGGAGTAGACGCCGGGCAGGTCGGCCGCGTCGGGGCCGTTGTCCGGGAGGGACCAGCGGGCCTCTTCGCCGCCGTAGCCGTTGGGCGAGTACCAGGCCTCCATGTCGTGGTTGCCGTAGGCGGGCATCCAGGGGATCTGCTTGGCGACGGATTCGGTCTGGTGCAGGAACTGGTCCCAGGTGCGCGAGTCGAAGCCGGTGTCGCTGGTCTTGCCGGCGCCGGAGGGGTCGCCGTAGGCGATGTCGCCCGCGTGCAGGTGGAAGGCGGGGTTCTGGCCGAGGATCAGGGCGTTGTTGGCCAGGCCGTGGTAGCCGACGCCCTCGTCACCGAAGGCGGTGAAGGTGAAGGGCGCCTTGTGGGCGGGGGCGGTGGTGAAGGTGCCGAGGGTGCCGAGCAGGTGGGGCTCGGCGGGGTCGAAGCCCTGGTGGCCGACGCCGTAGTAGTACGTCTGGCCGGGGCGCAGACGGCTCAGCCTCGCGTGTACGTAGTACTGGGTGTGGTCGCCGCTCGCGCCGACACCGGCCGGGGTGTGCAGGGTGCGGACCTCGGCCTCGATCTTGCGGGAGACGTCCCAGGGGTGGGCGCCGACGCGGATGAAGGGGCGCTTCACGGCGACCGGCACCTGCCAGGAGACGGTGACCTCGGTACGCGGGTCGTTGCCCCAGGCCAGGTGACGGCCGAAGGGGGCGGCCAGCGCGCCGTCCACGTGCTCGGTAGCGCGCGGTGCCGGGGCCGTGGGGGTCGCGGCGGCGGCCGGGGTCACGGCGCCGGGCACGAAGGCGCCGCCCGCGACGGTGCCGAGAGTGACGGCGCCGCCCCTGATGAGGGTGCGCCGGGAGAATCTGCTCCGCAGGTACTCGTGCCGCTCGGCCATGCTCATCCGCTCGGCCAGCTTCTCGGGTACGCCCATACGAGGAATGTCCATGACCAGCAAAACTCGTGGCCGACGGCAACGCCGTCCAGGACGGGAAGTGGACACCGGGCGAACAGCGAACCAGGAGCGCACCAACAGGTGCCTGCCCGGAATCGGGCACGATTCTTGCGAAACCGGCGTCCGTGCCCGAAGATCTACCGGGTGCACGAGGAACTTGTCGATCATTTGACGCGCTCGACCCCGCTCAGCCGGGGCGAGGCGCTGCGAGTGATACAGGACGTGCTCGCCTTCTTCGACGAGACGACCCAGGACTACGTCCGTCGTCGACACCGAGAACTGCAGGCCCAGGGCCTGCAGAACGCGGCGATCTTCGAACGGATCGATGCGGACCTGAAATACCGCGCGGTGGCGCCGCCCGAGCTCACGCTCCGGCAGTTGCGCCGCATGGTCTATGGCTGAGAAGCCAGGGTGAGGGAGCTAATACATGTGCGGAATTGTCGGATACATCGGTAAGCGGGACGTCGCTCCCCTGCTGCTGGAGGGTCTCCAGCGGCTGGAGTACCGGGGCTACGACTCGGCGGGCATCGTCGTCTCCTCCCCGAAGTCGGCCGCGCTGAAGATGGTCAAGGCCAAGGGCCGGGTCCGTGACCTGGAGGCCAAGGTCCCCGCGCGCTTCAAGGGCACCACCGGCATAGCGCACACCCGCTGGGCCACCCACGGCGCCCCCTCCGACGTGAACGCCCACCCGCACATGTCGGCCGACGACAAGGTCGCCGTCGTCCACAACGGCATCATCGACAACGCCTCCGACCTGCGCCGCAAGCTGGAGGCGGACGGGGTCGAGTTCCTCTCCGACACCGACACCGAGGTCCTCACCCACCTCGTGGCCCGCGCCGGCGCCGAGAAGCTGGAGGACAAGGTCCGCGAGGCGCTCCGCGTGGTCGAGGGCACCTACGGCATCGCCGTGATGCACGCCGACTTCCCCGACCGCATCGTGGTGGCCCGCAACGGCTCCCCGGTCGTCCTCGGCATCGGCGAGAAGGAGATGTTCGTCGCCTCGGACATCGCCGCGCTGGTCACCCACACCCGCCAGATCGTCACCCTGGACGACGGCGAGATGGCCACCCTGAAGGCCGACGACTTCCGCACCTACACCACCGAGGGCACCCGCACCAGCGCCGAGCCCACCACCGTGGAGTGGGAGGCCGCCTCCTACGACATGGGCGGCCACGACACCTACATGCACAAGGAGATCCACGAGCAGGCCGACGCCGTGGACCGCGTGCTGCGCGGCCGCATCGACGACCGCTTCTCCACCGTGCACCTGGGCGGCCTCAACCTGGACGCCCGTGAGGCCCGCCGCATCCGCCGGGTCAAGATCCTCGGCTGCGGCACCTCGTACCACGCGGGCATGATCGGCGCCCAGATGATCGAGGAGCTGGCCCGCATCCCCGCCGACGCCGAGCCGGCGTCCGAGTTCCGCTACCGCAACGCGGTCGTCGACCCCGACACCCTGTACATCGCGGTCTCCCAGTCCGGTGAGACGTACGACGTGCTGGCCGCCGTGCAGGAGCTGAAGCGCAAGGGCGCCCGCGTCCTCGGTGTGGTCAACGTGGTCGGCTCGGCCATCGCCCGCGAGGCGGACGGCGGCATCTACGTGCACGCCGGGCCCGAGGTGTGCGTGGTCTCCACCAAGTGCTTCACCAACACCACGGTCGCCTTCGCGCTGCTCGCGCTGCACCTGGGCCGCACCCGCGACCTGTCGGTGCGCGACGGCAAGCGGATCATCGAGGGCCTGCGCAAGCTGCCCGCGCAGATCGCCGAGATCCTCAAGCAGGAGGAGCTGGTCCGCGAGCTGGCCGAGGAGTACGCGGAGAGCCGCTCGATGCTCTTCATCGGCCGCGTCCGGGGCTACCCGGTCGCCCGCGAGGCCTCCCTGAAGCTCAAGGAGATCACCTACATCCACGCCGAGGCGTACCCCGCCTCCGAGCTCAAGCACGGCCCGCTGGCCCTCATCGAGCCCGCCCTGCCGACCGTCGCCATCGTCCCGGACGACGACCTGCTGGAGAAGAACCGCGCCGCGCTGGAGGAGATCAAGGCCCGCAGCGGCAAGATCCTCGCGGTCGCGCACCAGGAGCAGGAGAAGGCGGACCGGACCATCGTGGTCCCGAAGAACGAGGACGAGCTGGACCCGATCCTCATGGGCATCCCGCTCCAGCTGCTCGCCTACCACGCGGCGAAGGTGCTGGGCCGCGACATCGACAAGCCGCGGAACCTGGCCAAGTCGGTGACGGTGGAGTAGGTCCACCCCTGGAGGTCAAAGAAAACGGACCCTCGCGCGAGCCGTCGTGGGGGTCCGTTTCTGTGCCGCTGCGCCCCGGCCGGTGGCCGTCACCCACCGGCCGGCAGCACGAGTCACCTGCGGCGTCGGCTGTTGTATGCCCGGCACGGGGGCGGGAACACTTTTACGCGCGAGTAGCTTCACGGAGCGCGAACGGGTGTGCCGCCAGGGGAAGTCGAGGTCTCAGGGGATCACGATGACGGGCCGCCGGGCCCGTTTGGTGAGGCGTCCGGCCACGGAGCCGAAGATCCGCCCCGCGATGCCGTGCGTGGAGCCGACGACGATCGCGTCCGCCTCGTACTCCCGCCCGACCTCCACCCGGACCACCGTGGACGGCGGGTCCACCACGCCCTCGCCGACGTGGAGCACCGAGGTGGAGACCGCACCGAGCTTGCTGAGCGCGGTGGACGCCGCCTTCAGTTCCTCCTCGGCGGTGTCGCCCTTGAGCGCCAGCATCTCGCCGTAGGGCCGCAGCAGCGGGATGCCCCAGGTCGCCAGGCGGTCCAGTGGAGCCACGGCGCGCGCGGTCACCACATGGACCGGCGGCACCTTGCCCAGCATCTCTTCCGCACGCCCGCGGACCACGGTGACGTGGTCCAGGCCCAGCAGCTCCACGACCTCGGTGAGGAACGTGGTCCGCCGCAGCAAGGGCTCCAGCAGGGTGATGTTGAGGTCGTCCCGCACCAGGGCCAGCGGAATGCCCGGCAGTCCCGCACCCGAGCCGACATCGCACACCGTCACCCCCTCGGGGACGGCCTCGGAGAGCACCGCACAGTTCAGCAGGTGCCGCTCCCACAGCCGGGGCACCTCCCGCGGGCCGATCAGGCCACGCTGGACACCTGCCTCGGCCAGCAGCTCCGCATAGCGGACCGCGTCATCGAAGCGATCGCCAAACACTTCCCGCGCCTCTTCGGGCGCGGGGGGAAGCTCCGCTGCCTCCGTCACGGGGACCGTCCTTCCGTACCGCGCCGGTGCTTCACGCACCGGCCCTCAGAACTACCAGGCTGACAAAGTTCGGCCCCGTCTGTAGGTCAGACGGGGCCGATGGAACCATGGGGCCGATCAGGCGGGCAGTACGACGACGAACCGCTGGGGCTCCTCGCCCTCGGACTCGCTGCGCAGTCCCGCGCCCTTGATCGCGTCGTGGACGACCTTGCGCTCGAACGGGGTCATCGGCTTGAGCTTGACCGGCTCGCCGGTGCTCTTGACCTCGGCGGCCGCCTTGGCGCCCAGCTCGGCCAGCTCGGTGCGCTTCTGCGCCCGGTAGCCCGCGATGTCCAGCATCAGCCGGCTGCGGTCACCGGTCTCGCGGTGCACGGCCAGGCGCGTCAGCTCCTGAAGGGCCTCCAGCACCTCACCGTCCCGGCCGACCAGCTTCTGCAGGTCGCGGCCCGGCGCGTCGCTGATGATCGAGACGGAGGCGCGGTCGGCCTCCACGTCCATGTCGATGTCGCCGTCGAGATCGGCGATGTCCAGCAGACCCTCGAGGTAGTCCGCAGCGATCTCACCCTCCTGCTCCAGGCGGGTGAGGGTGTCTGCACCCTCGGTGGCGGCGGTGGTGGTGCCTTCCGTCACGGGATGGGCTCCTTCTTACTTCTTGGACGGGGACTTGGGCCGCTGGCCACCCTTGCGCTGCCCGGACTGGGCCTTGCTGCGGGTGCCGGAACCGGGCTTCGGAGTCTGCTTGGGAGGCGCGGGCTTGGCGTCCTGCGGCTCCTCGGACTTGGTCAGCGACGGCGAAGAGGCGGGCTCATCGGCCGGCTCGGCCTCGTGCGGCTGCTTGAGCCCCGACTGGCGCTGGGACTTGCTCTGCCGCTTGGGCTGCTGACGGCGCGGGGCGCCGACGGCCGCGGTGGGCGTGCCGTCCTCGGTCTGGGCGACGGCCTGGCTGTCGCTCTTGACCACGTTGCCGTCGGCCTGGGCCACCAGACCGGCCTTGGTGAGGGAGTTGATGAACTTCCGCTCGGCCTCGTTGCGGTCGCGGCCCTTGGCGACGATCGCCTTGACGATCACCCGGGCGCTGCGGCTGCGGATCTTGCCGTGGTGCGTGACGTGACCGGTCAGGCGCTCCAGGTAGGCGGCCTGCGCCTTGGAGCCCGGAGTCGGGTTGTTGCGGATGACGTACATCTGCTGGCCCATGGTCCACACGTTGGTGGTCAGCCAGTAGACGAGGACACCGACCGGGAAGTTGATGCCGAAGACGGCGAACATGATCGGGAAGACGTACATCAGCATCTTCTGCTGCTGCATGAACGGGGTCTTCACCGAGGTGTCGACGTTCTTCGTCATGAGCTGGCGCTGCGTGTAGAACTGCGACGCCGACATCAGGACGATCATGATGGCGGTGACGACCCGCACATCGGTGACGGTGTCACCGAGGGCGTGCAGGGTGTCCGCGTTGTCCTTGAACTTCGCCGCGAGCGGGGCACCGAAGATGTGTGCCTTACGGGCGCTCTCCAGCAGCGAGTCGTTGATGACGCCGATGGTCTTGCCCGACGCGATGCCGTTGAGCACGTGGTACAGGGCGAAGAAGAACGGCGACTGCGCCAGGATGGGAAGGCACGAGGAGAGCGGGTTGGTACCCGACTCCTTGTACAGCTTCATCATCTCTTCGGACTGGCGCTGCTTGTCGTTCTTGTAGCGCTCCTGGATCTTCTTCATCTCCGGCTGGAGCGTCTGCATCGCGCGCGTCGCCTTGATCTGCTTCACGAAGAGCGGGATCAGGCAGATGCGGATCAGGACCACCAGGGACACGATGGACAGGCCCCAGGCCCAACCCGTGTCAGGGCCGAAAATGGACCCGTACACCGTGTGGAACTGGACGATGACCCAGGAGACGGGTGTCGTGATGAAGCTGAAGAAGCTGGCAATCGTGTCCACTAATCATGCTCCTTGGGCATGGGACGAGGTCTCTGCGGCCGGGCCCGAAGGTGGCTCGGAAGAAAGCTTCGCCTCGGTGGCCGGTTCGGCGGAGTTCCCGCCCTTGCGTGCGCCCCAGGCGTTGCGCAGCATTTCGTGCCACCGCGGGCGCTTGCGCGGCGGGACATGGTCCACACCGCCCAGCGACCACGGATTGCAGCGGAGAATGCGCCAGGCCGTGAGAGCTGTTCCCTTGATGGCACCGTGCCGGTCGATGGCCGTGTAGCCGTAGTGGGAGCACGACGGGTAGTACTTGCACACCGGCCCCAGCAGCGGACTGATCGTCCACTGGTACAACTTGATCAGAGCCAGTAGCGGGTACTTCATCGCGTGCCCCCTCCCAGTAGCCGCTGGATAGCGGCGTCCAGGTCTTGGGCCAGCCGTGCGTGGTCCGCGTCGCCCGATCCGGGCAGCGCGCGTACGACTACCAGGCTACCGGGGGGAAACAGGGCGACTCGGTCACGCATCAGGTGACGCAGTCTGCGCTTGACGGTATTGCGGACGACCGCGTTGCCCACGGCCTTGCTCACGACGAAACCCGCACGCGTCGGGGGAGCGCTCTCCCCAGGCGCGTGCGGGTCCGTGACACCGCTACGAAGGTGGACGACGAGAGTCGGGCGACCGGCCCGGCGTCCTCGTCGTACCGCGGATGCGAAGTCCTCGCGCCGCCTCAGCCGGTTTTCGAGGGGCAGCACGATGTCATGACCTGATCGGGATCAGGCGGACAGACGGGCGCGACCCTTGCTGCGGCGGGTCGCCAGGATGGCGCGGCCGGCACGGGTACGCATACGCAGCCGGAAGCCGTGGGTCTTCGCGCGACGACGGTTGTTCGGCTGGAAGGTGCGCTTGCTCACTCGGGGGCTCCAGAAGAAATCGGTAGTGGCGGGGTGCCGTCCTGGCTGTCACCGTGCGCCCACGAGTAGCTCGCGTCACGCCCGAGTGCACCGCTTCCCGATCACCTGAAGCGATCTGTGCCCATCGGAGGCAGGCGGCAGCAGCCATCGACAACTCGACCTGGTTACGGTACGCGCGGCTACGCCATCCGGTCAAACCGGCGCCCGTCGGGGGAGACTGTCCACAGGCTGGGGACAACAACTTGAACCCTACCGGCTGCGCTGACTACCGTGGCTGGACTCCGATTCGTTCCCTTGTCCCCGCACGACCGGGATTGCCCGGCCCAGTCCGGCCCGTCCACCCGATTTTCATCCCGACCCATCCCACAACCACACGTTCGTGGGACCTGTGAGAGAGCGTGCCCTGTGGCTGACGTACCTGCCGATCTTGCCGCAGTGTGGCCACGCGTACTGGAGGAACTCCTGGGCGAGGGCCGGGGCCAGGGTGTCGAGACCAAGGACGAGCACTGGATCAGGCGCTGCCAGCCGCTGGCCCTGGTCGCGGACACCGCGCTGCTGGCCGTGCCGAACGAATTCGCCAAGAACGTACTCGAGGGCCGCCTGGCCCCGGTCGTCAGCGAGACCCTGAGCCGTGAGTGCGGCCGCCCCATCCGGATCGCCATCACGGTGGACGACTCCGTCGGCGGCCCCCCGGCCCCCCAGCCGTCCGGCGGCCACGAGCAGCCCGACTCCCGTGACCGCGACCAGCGTGACCAGCGCGAACAGGGCGCCCCGCCGCGCTACGAGGAGCCGGAACTGCCCACCGGCCCCTACGAGGGCTACGGCCGCCACCGCGCCGACGACCAGCAGCGCCCGGGCGACGGCCAGGCCGGCCGCGGCGAACGCCCGCCGACCGCGCGCGAGGAGCGGATGCCGACGGCCCGCCCCACCTATCCGTCCGAGTACCAGCGCCCCGAGCCGGGCGCCTGGCCGCGCTCCGGACAGAACGACTACGGCTGGCAGCAGCCCCGCCTCGGCTACCCCGAGCGCGATCCCTACGCCTCCCCGTCCCAGGACTCCTACGGCGGCGCGCCGGACTACCGCGCGCCCGGCCGCGAGCGCCAGGGATACGAGCAGCAGCGTCCCGACTACGACGCCCCGCGCCCGGAGTACGGCGCGCCCCGTGCCGAGTACGACCAGCGCGACCCGGTCCGGCGGGAACGGCCCGAGCCGCCCTCCGACAGCGGTGCCGGGCGGCGCGGCGGCGGGACCGGGCGTCCCGAACTGCCGTCCACCGGCCGCGGCGGCTCCGGCTCGTCCTCCTCCCCGTCGCCGAGCACCGGGGGCCCCGGTGAGCCGACCGCACGGCTGAACCCGAAGTACCTCTTCGACACCTTCGTGATCGGCGCCTCCAACCGCTTCGCGCACGCGGCCGCGGTTGCCGTCGCCGAGGCGCCGGCGAAGGCGTACAACCCCCTCTTCATCTATGGGGAGTCGGGGCTCGGCAAGACGCACCTGCTGCACGCGATCGGGCACTACGCGCGCAGCCTGTACCCCGGTACGCGGGTGCGGTACGTCAGCTCGGAGGAGTTCACCAACGAGTTCATCAACTCCATCCGCGACGGCAAGGGCGACAGCTTCCGCAAGCGGTACCGGGAGATGGACATCCTGCTCGTCGACGACATCCAGTTCCTCGCGGACAAGGAGTCGACGCAGGAGGAGTTCTTCCACACCTTCAACACGCTGCACAACGCCAACAAACAGATCGTGCTGTCCTCCGACCGGCCGCCCAAGCAGCTCGTCACCCTGGAGGACCGGCTGCGCAACCGCTTCGAATGGGGTCTGATCACCGACGTCCAGCCGCCCGAGCTGGAGACGCGGATCGCGATCCTGCGCAAGAAGGCGGTGCAGGAGCAGCTCAACGCCCCGCCGGAGGTGCTGGAGTTCATCGCCTCCCGGATCTCGCGGAACATCCGTGAGCTGGAGGGCGCGCTGATCCGGGTGACGGCCTTCGCCTCGCTCAACCGGCAGCCGGTGGACCTGGGGCTCACCGAGATCGTCCTCAAGGACCTGATCCCCGGCGGCGAGGACTCCGCGCCCGAGATCACGGCCACAGCCATCATGGCGGCCACCGCTGACTACTTCGGGCTCACGGTGGACGACCTCTGCGGCACATCGCGCGGCCGCGCGCTGGTCACCGCCCGGCAGATCGCCATGTACCTGTGCCGGGAGCTGACGGACCTGTCGCTGCCGAAGATCGGCGCGCAGTTCGGCGGCCGCGACCACACCACCGTCATGCACGCGGACCGCAAGATCCGGGCGCTGATGGCCGAGCGGCGCTCGATCTACAACCAGGTCACCGAGCTGACGAACCGCATCAAGAACGGCTGACGCCGGCCGCGTACGGGCCCATGAGGGCGCTCCGGGAGTTCTCCGGGGCGCCCTTCGGCGTTCTTGCGGGAAGCGTCCACGGGGCGGTTGCCATGGGCTTCTGGAGTGTCTGGCAGCCGCGAGGGTGTGCGCGAGGGGCTGCCGAAAGGAGCCGGAGGTGAACAGCACGTCGGCCGACGCGCGTGGGACCCCATAGGGGGACCGGGAGCCCCGCCCAATCCTCCGATCCGAGCCGCTGGCCCCGTTCCCACCCCCCAGCCCCGTGTCCCACCAGCAACCTTGTGTTCGATTCCCCGGCGGGTTACGGCCTCCCTCCACAGATTTCCCGACTTTCTTTCGCCCACAGGGTGGGGACTGCGAAGTTGTCCCAAGCTGCGTCCACAGGGAGGCTGGGGGTTGGGCATCTGCCCAGCTCAGAGGGCTGTGGATTCGTGGACGAAGGATCTCCACAGGGTGTGGACAAAGACTCCGTCCACACCCTGTGCGTAACGTTGTCCACGGTTGGCCCCACAGGTTGAGGGCGGTTGTCCCCAGCGGAAGCCAGCTTCTCCACATCACTGTCCACTGTTCGGCAACATCACGGGGCCGGTCACTGCGTCGAGTGAAAGCCGTCACACGGAACTGCCAACAGCCCCTGTGGGAAACGGCGCCAAACCTGGGGACGCAGCTGGGGAGAACTCACCCTGTCCTGGGGACGGTGTGTGCAGAACTTTCTGTTCTCCACAGATGGGCCAAGTTGTCCACGGGCTCCACCCACAGGGGCGGTGGATAAAATTTGGGGCCTGACCTGCGAAAACGGGGTTATCCACGGTATCCACAGGCCCTACTACTACTCCCGACTAGAGAGAGCTAGGAATCCGTTTCGAAGCGGGGCCTGTGCACAACTCGCTGTTTCGCCCTCGGCTGCCGCTCGGCCCGACTTGACCCCGACCGGCACCTGCTGTCAGCGCGGTGCGTCAGACTGGTCACCGGTGTCCTTCCCCTCGCAACGGGAGGCGACACCGAGTCGGAGGACTCAGAAGGCAACAGCAGGAGGCGGCTTACGGTGAAGATCCGGGTGGAACGCGACGTACTCGCGGAGGCAGTGGCGTGGGCGGCACGCAGCCTCCCGGCCCGTCCGCCGGCGCCTGTCCTCGCCGGCCTGCTGCTGAAGGCCGAGGAGGGCCAGCTCAGCCTGTCGGGCTTCGACTACGAGGTCTCCGCCCGGGTGGGCGTCGAGGCCGAGGTCGAGGAGGAGGGCACCGTCCTGGTCTCCGGCCGCCTGCTCGCCGACATCTGCCGCGCGCTGCCCAACCGCCCGGTGGAGATCTCCACCGACGGTGTGCGGGCCACCGTGGTTTGCGGCTCCTCGCGGTTCACCCTCCACACCCTGCCGGTGGAGGAGTACCCGGCGCTGCCGCAGATGCCGACCGCCACGGGCACCGTCCCCGGCGAGGTCTTCGCGGCCGCCGCGTCCCAGGTGGCCATCGCCGCCGGGCGCGACGACACACTGCCCGTCCTCACCGGTGTGCGCATCGAGATCGAGGGCGACACCGTCACCCTGGCCTCCACCGACCGCTACCGCTTCGCGGTCCGCGAGTTCCTGTGGAAGCCCGAGAACCCCGACGCCTCCGCGGTGGCCCTGGTCCCGGCCAAGACGCTGCTGGACACCGCCAAGTCGCTCGGCGCCGGTGACAGCGTCACCCTGGCGCTCTCCGGCTCCGGCTCGGGCGAGGGCCTCATCGGCTTCGAGGGCGCCGGCCGCCGCACCACCACGCGGCTGCTCGAGGGCGACCTGCCGAAGTACCGCACGCTGTTCCCGACGGAGTTCAACTCGGTCGCCGTGATCGAGACCGCCCCCTTCGTGGAGGCCGTCAAGCGCGTCGCCCTGGTCGCCAAGCGGAACACCCCGGTGCGGCTGAGCTTCGAGCAGGGCGTGCTGATCCTGGAGGCCGGCTCCAGCGACGACGCACAGGCTGTGGAAAGGGTCGACGCCCAGCTCGACGGCGACGACATCTCGATCGCCTTCAACCCGACCTTCCTGCTGGACGGTCTGAGCGCGATCGACTCCCCCGTGGCCCAGCTCTCGTTCACCACCTCGACCAAGCCGGCGCTGCTCAGCGGCAAGCCCGCGCTGGACGCGGAGGCGGACGACGCCTACAAGTACCTGATCATGCCGGTGCGCCTGAGCGGCTGAGCCGGCCTCCCCGGCACCGGGCCGAGTGCGGGTCCGGTGGCAAAAGCCCAGGTGAGGGCGTACGTATGAGCGCGTATACCCACAGTTGTGCATGACGGGTCGCCGTTAGGCTCGGTGCCGGGCACCCACGTGCCCGGCACGCCACACAGCGACCTAAGGAACAACTGATGGAGCTCGGTCTCGTCGGCCTCGGCAAGATGGGCGGCAACATGCGTGAGCGCATCCGCCGCGCAGGCCACACCGTCATCGGATACGACCGCAACGCGGACCTCGCGGACGTCCACAGCCTCGAAGAGCTTGTGGGCAAGCTCAGCGCCCCGCGCGTGGTCTGGGTGATGGTTCCGGCGGGCGAGGCGACGCAGGCGACCGTCGACCGGCTCGGCGAGCTGCTGGAGCCCGGCGACGTGGTCGTGGACGGCGGCAACTCCCGCTGGACGGACGACGAGAAGCACGCCGAGGAGCTGGCGGCCAAGGGCATAGGCTTCGTCGACTGCGGCGTCTCCGGCGGCGTCCACGGCCTGGCGAACGGCTACGCGCTGATGTACGGCGGTGACGAGGAGAACGTCGCCAAGGTGCGGCCCGTCCTCGACGCGCTGAAGCCGGAGGGCGACTTCGGCTCCGTACACGCCGGCAAGGTCGGCGCGGGCCACTTCTCCAAGATGGTCCACAACGGCATCGAGTACGCCATGATGCAGGCGTACGCCGAGGGCTGGGAGCTGCTGGAGAAGGTCGACTCCGTGGAGAACGTCCGCGAGATCTTCCGCTCCTGGCAGGAGGGCACGGTCATCCGTTCCTGGCTGCTCGACCTCGCGGTCAACGCCCTGGACGACGACGAGCACCTGGACGGCCTGCGCGGCTACGCGCAGGACTCCGGTGAGGGACGCTGGACGGTGGAGGCCGCGATCGACAACGCGGTGCCGCTGCCCGCGATCACCGCGTCGCTGTTCGCGCGGTTCGCCTCGCGGCAGGACGACTCGCCGCAGATGAAGATGATCGCCGCGCTGCGCAACCAGTTCGGCGGCCACGCGGTCGAGAAGAAGCCGTAACCAGGCAGAAGAAGTAGTCCACAGGGTCGTTCCGGCGATCCACAGGCTGTTGAGGGAGGTCGGCGGACGACCATGCACGTCACGCATCTTTCGCTGGCCGACTTCCGCTCGTACGCCCGGGCCGAGGTCCCGCTCGGCTCGGGCGTCACCGCCTTCGTGGGCCCCAACGGGCAGGGCAAGACCAACCTTGTCGAGGCCGTCGGCTATCTGGCCACCCTCGGCAGCCACCGGGTCTCCGCCGACGCCCCCCTGGTCCGCATGGGCGCCGAGCGTGCCGTCGTCCGGGCGCAGGTCCGCCAGGGCGAGCGGCAGCAGCTGGTCGAGCTGGAGCTGAACCCCGGCCGCGCCAACCGGGCCCGGATCAACCGGTCCTCGCAGGTCAGGCCGCGTGACGTGCTGGGCATCGTGCGGACCGTGCTGTTCGCGCCCGAGGACCTCGCGCTGATCAAGGGCGACCCCGGCGAGCGCCGCCGCTTCCTGGACGAGCTGATCACCGCGCGCGCCCCGCGCATGGCGGGCGTCCGCTCCGACTACGAGCGGGTGCTCAAGCAGCGCAACACCCTGCTGAAGTCGGCCGCCCTCGCGCGCCGGCACGGCGGCCGCTCGATGGACCTCTCCACGCTCGACGTGTGGGACCAGCACCTCGCGCACGCGGGCGCCGAGCTGCTGGCCCAGCGCCTGGACCTCATCGGGGTGCTCCAGCCGCTCGCCGACAAGGCGTACGAGCAGCTCGCCCCCGGCGGCGGGCCCGTCGCGCTGGAGTACAAGTCCTCCGCGCCGGGCACCGCGCACACCCGCGAGGAGCTGGCCGAACAGCTGCTGGGCGCGCTCGCCGAGGCGCGCAAGCAGGAGATCGAGCGGGGCGTGACCCTGGTCGGCCCGCACCGCGACGACCTGGTGCTGCGCCTGGGCCGTCTCCCCGCCAAGGGGTACGCCTCGCACGGCGAGTCCTGGTCCTACGCGCTCGCCCTGCGCCTGGCCTCCTACGACCTGCTGCGCGCCGAGGGCAATGAGCCGGTGCTGATCCTGGACGACGTCTTCGCCGAGCTGGACGCGCGCCGCCGGGAGCGGCTGGCCGAGCTGGTGGCGCCCGGCGAGCAGGTGCTGGTGACGGCCGCGGTCGACGACGACGTGCCGCACGTCCTGGCGGGCGCCCGGTACGCGGTGTCCGACGGCACGGTGGAGCCGGTATGAGCGACGGGGACGGGGAGGACCGCAAGGCGCCGGAGCCGTCCGGTGTCGACCTCGCGCGCGTGGCGCTGCGGGCGGCCAAGGAGCAGGCACGCGCGCGTGGGGACGCGGCGCGGCAGAAGAAGCAGGCGCGGCGCGGCGGTGGCCTCCGCTCGGGCGCGCGGGCGGACGGGCGGGACCCGATGGCGCTGGGCGCGGCGATCAACCGGCTGCTGAACGAGCGCGGCTGGGAGGCCCCGGCGGCGGTCGGCGGTGTCATGGGCCGCTGGCCGCAGATCGTCGGCGAGGACCTGGCGAAGCACTGCGTGCCGCAGCGGTACGACGAGGAGGAGCGGGTGCTGTCCGTCTCCTGTGACTCGACGGCATGGGCGACGCAGCTCCGCCTGCTGGCGCCGACGCTCGTGGCCCGGCTGAACGAGGACCTCGGTCACGGCACGGTCCGGATGATCAAGGTGAACGGTCCGGGCGCCCCGGTGCGCCGTTATGGGCCTCTCAGGGCCCCTGGAAGCGCCGGTCCGGGCGACACCTACGGGTGACGTACCTCACGTCTGACCAGTGAGGCGTGAGGGCACTCCGCAGACGTACGCGTGTACGGATCAGCGGCCGATCATGGCCCGACCCCCCGATGGACAAGGGCTGACGGCCCGAAGCCCTGAGTGCCGCTGTGAGCCCCTCGCAGCCCCCTTCCCCATATCGGGACCCGGTCGGGGCCGGTTCAGGGCGGCACATGCGTACTCAGGTGCCCGCAAGCCCCCATCATTGTCGGTGCTACCGGTAGACTGGAAGGCGATCCCGCCCCATTCGTGGGGACCGTCCGGGAAAAGCTGAGCAACGCTGATTCAGGGCTTACCAACGCAACATGCCGCAGCCGCTCCGGCAACCCTCCTTCCGGAGGGCGCGCACCCGCAAGGAGCGCTCGTGCTGTGCCAGAAAGGGCGCTTCGTGGCCGATTCCGGCAACCCCAACGAGAACATTCCTTCCACCGACGCCGGCGTCCTCGGCGAGGCAGTCGCAGCCTCGTACGACGCCAGCGCCATCACCGTGCTCGAAGGGCTGGACGCGGTCCGCAAGCGCCCCGGCATGTACATCGGTTCCACCGGTGAGCGCGGTCTGCACCACCTGGTGTACGAGGTCGTCGACAACTCCGTCGACGAGGCGCTGGCCGGTCACGCGGACACCATCGACGTGACGATCCTGCCCGACGGCGGGGTGCGCGTGGTGGACAACGGCCGCGGCATCCCGGTCGGCATCGTGGCCTCCGAGGGCAAGCCGGCCCTCGAGGTCGTGCTGACCGTGCTGCACGCGGGCGGCAAGTTCGGCGGCGGCGGCTACGCCGTCTCCGGCGGTCTGCACGGCGTGGGCGTGTCCGTGGTGAACGCGCTGTCCATGAAGGTCGCCGTCGAGGTGAAGACGGACGGCTACCGCTGGACGCAGGACTACAAGATGGGCGTCCCCACGGCGCCGCTGGTGAAGAACGAGGCGACCGAGGAGACCGGCACGTCGGTCACCTTCTGGGCCGACCCGGAGATCTTCGAGACCACGGAGTACTCCTTCGAGACGCTGTCCCGGCGTTTCCAGGAGATGGCGTTCCTCAACAAGGGCCTGACGATCAGGCTCACCGACGAGCGCGAGTCGGCGAAGGCCACGAGCGGTGCGGACGAGGCGGGTGCGGACGAGAAGGCCGAGGTCAAGTCGGTCACGTACCGCTACGACGGCGGCATCGTCGACTTCGTGACGTACCTGAACTCCCGCAAGGGCGATGTCGTGCACCCCACGGTCGTCTCGCTGGAGGCGGAGGACAAGGACAAGAGCCTGTCCCTCGAGGTCGCCATGCAGTGGAACGGCGGATACAGCGAGGGTGTCTACTCCTTCGCCAACATCATCCACACCCACGAGGGCGGTACCCACGAGGAGGGCTTCCGGGCCGCGCTGACCTCCCTGATCAACAAGTACGCGCGCGACAAGAAGCTGCTGCGCGAGCGGGACGACAACCTCACCGGTGACGACATCCGCGAGGGCCTGACCGCCATCATCTCGGTCAAGCTGAGCGAGCCGCAGTTCGAGGGCCAGACCAAGACCAAGCTGGGCAACACCGAGGCCAAGACCTTCGTGCAGCGCGCGGTCTACGAGCACCTCAACGACTGGCTGGACCGCAACCCGGTCGAGGCGGCGGACATCATCCGCAAGGGCATCCAGGCGGCCACCGCGCGTGTGGCGGCCCGCAAGGCCCGTGACCTCACCCGGCGCAAGGGTCTGCTGGAGTCCGGCGCGCTGCCGGGCAAGCTGTCCGACTGCCAGTCGAACGACCCGTCCAAGTGCGAGATCTTCATCGTCGAGGGCGACTCCGCCGGCGGTTCGGCCAAGTCCGGCCGCAACCCGCAGTACCAGGCGATCCTCCCGATCCGAGGCAAGATCCTCAACGTCGAGAAGGCGCGGATCGACAAGATCCTGCAGAACCAGGAGATCCAGGCGCTGATCTCGGCCTTCGGCACGGGTGTGCACGAGGACTTCGACATCGAGAAGCTCCGCTATCACAAGATCATCCTGATGGCGGACGCCGACGTCGACGGCCAGCACATCAACACCCTGCTGCTGACCTTCCTGTTCCGTTTCATGCGGCCGCTGGTCGAGGCCGGGTTCGTGTACCTCTCCCGCCCACCGCTGTACAAGATCAAGTGGGGCCGGGACGACGTGGAGTACGCGTACTCCGACCGCGAGCGCGACGCGCTGATCGAGATGGGCCGCCAGCGCGGCAAGCGCATCCGCGAGGACTCCATCCAGCGCTTCAAGGGTCTGGGTGAGATGAACGCGGAGGAGCTGCGCGTGACCACGATGGACCCGGAGCACCGCGTCCTCGGCCAGGTGACCCTCGACGACGCCGCCCAGGCCGACGACCTGTTCTCGGTCCTGATGGGCGAGGACGTCGAGGCCCGCCGCCTCTTCATCCAGCGCAACGCCAAGGACGTCCGCTTCCTCGACATCTGAGTCGGTCCCGGCTGACCGCACCAGGGAAGGATCTTCACCAGCAATGACCGACGAAACCCCCGAGTTCATGCCCGAACCGGTGACCCCGGCGGAGGAGACGGGCGAGACCGTCACCGTCCGGATCGAGCCGGTGGGCCTCGACGCCGAGATGCAGCGCTCGTACCTCGACTACGCGATGTCCGTCATCGTGTCGCGCGCGCTGCCCGACGTCCGGGACGGCCTCAAGCCCGTCCACCGCCGTGTGCTGTACGCGATGTACGACGGCGGCTACCGACCCGACCGCGGCTTCTACAAGTGCGCGCGCGTCGTCGGTGACGTCATGGGTAACTACCACCCCCACGGCGACAGCTCGATCTACGACGCCCTGGTCCGCCTCGCCCAGCCGTGGTCGATGCGCATGCCGCTCGTCGACTCCAACGGCAACTTCGGCTCGCCGGGCAACGACCCCGCGGCCGCCATGCGGTACACCGAGTGCAAGCTGGCGCCGCTGTCGATGGAGATGGTCCGCGACATCGACGAGGACACCGTCGATTTCAAGGACAACTACGACGGCCGCTCCCAGGAGCCGACCGTCCTGCCCGCCCGCTTCCCCAACCTGCTGATCAACGGCTCCGCCGGTATCGCGGTCGGCATGGCGACCAACATCCCGCCGCACAACCTGCGCGAGGTCGCGGCCGGCGCCCAGTGGCACCTGGAGCACCCGGAGGCGTCGCAGGAGGAGCTGCTGGACGCCCTCATCGAGCGCATCAAGGGCCCGGACTTCCCGACCGGCGCGCTGGTCGTGGGCCGCAAGGGCATCGAGGAGGCGTACCGCACCGGGCGCGGCTCCATCACGATGCGCGCGGTGGTCGAGGTCGAGGAGATCCAGAACCGGCAGTGCCTGGTCGTCACCGAGCTGCCGTACCAGGTGAACCCCGACAACCTGGCGCAGAAGATCGCCGACCTGGTGAAGGACGGCAAGATCGGCGGCATCGCCGACGTCCGCGACGAGACGTCGTCCCGCACCGGTCAGCGCCTGGTGATCGTCCTCAAGCGGGACGCGGTCGCCAAGGTGGTGCTGAACAACCTGTACAAGCACACCGAGCTGCAGACGAACTTCGGCGCCAACATGCTGGCCCTGGTCGACGGGGTGCCGCGCACGCTGTCGCTGGACGCGTTCATCCGGCACTGGGTGACGCACCAGATCGAGGTCATCATCCGCCGGACCAAGTTCCGGCTGCGCAAGGCCGAGGAGCGCGCCCACATCCTGCGCGGTCTGCTGAAGGCCCTGGACGCCATCGACGAGGTCATCGCGCTGATCCGGCGCAGTGAGACCGTCGAGATCGCCCGCGGCGGCCTGATGGACCTCCTCGCGATCGACGAGATCCAGGCCAACGCCATCCTCGAGATGCAGCTGCGCCGCCTGGCCGCCCTGGAGCGCCAGAAGATCGTCCAGGAGCACGACGAGCTCCAGGCGAAGATCAACGAGTACAACCGCATCCTCGCCTCCGAGGAGCTGCAGCGGCAGATCGTCCACGACGAGCTGGCCACCATCGTCGAGCGGTTCGGCGAGGACCGGCGCAGCACGCTGGTGCCCTACGACGGCGACATGTCCATCGAGGACCTGATCGCCGAGGAGGACATCGTCGTCACCGTCACGCGCGGCGGCTACATCAAGCGCACCAAGACGGACGACTACCGGGCGCAGAAGCGCGGCGGGAAGGGGGTGCGGGGCGCGAAGCTGAAGGAGGACGACATCGTCGACCACTTCTTCGTCTCCACCACGCACCACTGGCTGCTGTTCTTCACCAACAAGGGCCGTGTCTACCGGGCCAAGGCGTACGAGCTGCCCGACGCCGGCCGGGACGCGCGCGGCCAGCACGTGGCCAACCTGCTCGCCTTCCAGCCGGACGAGGCGATCGCGCAGATCCTGGCGATCCGCGACTACGAGGCCGCGCCGTACCTGGTGCTGGCCACGAAGGCCGGCCTGGTCAAGAAGACCCCGCTGAAGGACTACGACTCGCCGCGCTCCGGCGGTGTCATCGCCATCAACCTGCGGGCGGGCGAGGACGGCACGGACGACGAGCTGATCGGCGCGGAGCTGGTATCCGCCGACGACGACCTGCTCCTCGTCAGCCGGAAGGCGCAGTCCATCAGGTTCACCGCGTCGGACGACACGCTGCGCCCGATGGGCCGTGCCACCTCCGGTGTGAAGGGCATGAGCTTCCGCGAGGGCGACGAGCTGCTGTCGATGAACGTGGTGCGTCCGGGTACGTTCGTGTTCACCGCGACCGACGGTGGTTATGCCAAGCGGACGGCCGTGGACGAGTACCGCGTCCAGGGACGTGGCGGTCTGGGCATCAAGGCTGCCAAGATCGTGGAGGACCGGGGCTCGCTCGTCGGCGCGCTGATCGTCGAGGAGAGCGACGAGATCCTCGCCATCACCCTCGGCGGCGGTGTGATTCGTACGCGCGTCAGCGGGGTCAGGGAGACGGGCCGTGACACCATGGGCGTCCAACTGATCAACCTGGGCAAGCGCGATGCCGTGGTCGGCATCGCTCGCAACGCCGAAGCGGGGCGTGAGGCGGAGGAGGTCGACGGCGAGATCGTCGTCGACGAGACCGCCGAGGGCACCACGATCGCCACGGACGAGGGTGAGGCGCCCTCGGCCGAGTAGTACGAGGAGTGAACACGTGAGCGGAGCCACGGGCGCCGGATCGGCCGGTACCTCCAAGGGTACGGAGACGGACGGCGGCCGTGGCTCCGCCGCGCAGGCGGCCTCCGCCGATGCTTCTTCCGCTTCTACACCTGATTCTTCGAGTTCCCAGGGGGGAACCGTGACGGACACCCGTGGTGCGCGGGCCGACGCCGGTACGACCGAGGGCATGGCGGCCTCCCCGCTGCCCGGTGAGCGCGGCCCCGAGCAGCCGGCCGGGCCCTACCACCCGCCG
>NZ_WWKH01000026.1:0-646 GCF_009865595.1 Streptomyces sp. SID1328
CCCTCCTCCATGGCCACCCCCCACCGCGACAGCGAACTCCGTCGCACCTTCCCCCCGTTCGCGCCCCGCCCCGAGCCGCAGGACTTCGCCACCACCTGGTGGGGCCAGGCATGGGTCGACGCCCTGGAGCACACCGCGCTGGACGTCAACCGGCTGGCCCGAGGGCGCGGTTACGCGGACGCGGGCAATGTCGACGCGATCACCGTGACACCAGGACTGGTGCTGGCGTACGTGCGGGGGAGCCGCCCCCGGCCGTACCGGGTGCAGTTGCGCCTGCGGAGGCTGAGCGACGAGGACTGGGAGCGCCTCCTGGAGGCGGCGGTGGACAGCCCGGCCGACATCGCCGCGCTACTGGACAAGGAGCTGCCGCACACCCTGGCCGACCGGGGCGTGCCCCTGCTGCCCGGCCCCGGCGACCTGATCCCGCAGTGCAGTTGCCCCGACTCCGGCCGCCCCTGCAAGCACGCGGCCGCGCTCTGCTACCAGACGGCCCGCCTGCTGGACGCCGACCCGTTCGTCCTGCTCCTGCTGCGGGGCCGGGGCGAGCGGGAGCTGCTGGACACGCTGTCCCGGCGCAGTGCGGCGAGCGCGGCCCGTGCCGCACGGGAGCGGGGCCCGGCCGCGCTGCCCGGCGTACGCGCGTCGG
>NZ_WWKH01000239.1:0-10922 GCF_009865595.1 Streptomyces sp. SID1328
GTGCCCGCGGCCCCCGCGGCCGCGGTACCCGCCGGAGCCGAGGCGGCGGGCGCCCCCGGCTTGTAATCGGCGAAGAAGTCCCACCAGGCACGGTCTACCGAATTCGGGTCCTGGAGGTACTGCTGATAGATCTCGTCGACGAGCCACTCGTTCGGTCCGAACGCCGCGGCGGCGTTCTTCCCGGCTTGGTCGTCGGTGGAGACGTTCGAGTTACTGGGGGACTGTGGCGACACGGCGGTAACCGCCCTCTTCCGCTTCACAAGGTGATGGACAGCGGGAATAAAGGCTACGCCTCCCGGAGGGGGAAGGTCAGGTCGGGCCCGTTCATCGTCGTGCAAGTCACATCGCGAACCGCGTTTCGGGCCGCGAAATGGCGGGAAACAAGCGGGGTTCCGGATACGGGTGGGGAGTCGCGGGCACGCGGAATCGGGGCCTTGAGCGTCCTCGCTCCGCGCATCGCGCCGGCCCGTGCCTGATCACACGTGTCCGACTGGCGGAACGTATGTGATCTTGATCATCCGACTGAACCCCATGGGGGCCCGGAGCGTCAACTCGACGCCGGAACGGCTCCCGGAAGGGTGACGATGATCCGGCAGCCGCGCTCGGATTCGGCCACACCGATCCGGCCGCCGTGCAGATCGACCGCCCAGCGGGCAATGGCCAGTCCCAGGCCGGTGCCGCCGTCGCTGCCCGGACCGTGCGGGCGGGTGACCGCGCCCCGGTTGAACCGCTCGAACACGCGGTGCCACTCCGAGCGGGGGATGCCCGGGCCCTCGTCCAGCACCTCCAGCTCCAGCGACTCCGGACGTGCGCCGCGCCGGGCCTTCACGGTGACCCGGCCGTGCGGCGGGCTGTGCTTGACCGCGTTGTCTATGAGGTTCGCCACCACCTGGTGGATGCGCTCGGGATCGGCGTGCGCGGTCAGCTCCGGCGGGGACACGTCCAGGTGCAGATGCACGTCGGTACGGGTGTGGCTGCCGGAGCCGGAGGCGATGCCGGCGCGCGCCGAGGCGACCATGTTGGCCTCCTTGAGCACCCCGGAGAGGTACGGCCACACCTCGAAGCGGCGGGCCTTCAGCGGGACCACGCCGTTGTCCAGGCGGGAGAGGTCGAGCAGGGTCTCCACCAGCCGGCCGAGCCGGTCGGTCTGGCGCAGCGCGGTGCGCATGGTCTCCGGGTCGGCCTCGGTGACGCCGTCGACGATGTTCTCCAGCACCGCGCGCAGGCCCGCGATGGGGGTGCGCAGCTCGTGCGAGACGTTCGCCACCAGCTCCTTGCGCTGGAGGTCCTGCGCCTCCAGCTCGTCCGCCATGACGTTGATCGTGACGGCGAGGTCGCCCAGTTCGTCGCGGCGGCCCTCACTCACCCGGCGGGTGTAGTCGCCGTGCGAGATGGAGTGGGCCACCGCGTTCATCTCGTCCAGCGGCGCGGTGAGCGAGTGGGCCACGAACTGGGTGATCAGCAGCGTGGCGATCATCGAGAAGACCGTGATGAAGCGCAGCTCGGTCTTGGTGTGCACCGCGATCATGGAGAGACCGGTGGTGATCAGCACCGAGATGACGACCAGCGCGCCCAGCTTGGTCTTGATCGAGAACGGGCGTACGCCGCCCCAGGGTTCGTCCCCGGAGCGCCGGCGCCCCGTTTCCCGTCCGCGGCTCACGGGGTCGGCGTCTCCAGCGCGTAACCGACCCCGTGCACCGTGCGGATGCGTTCGGCGCCGATCTTCCGGCGCAGGGCCTTGATGTGGCTGTCCACGGTCCGGGTGCCGGAGGCGTCCGCCCAGTCCCAGACCTCGGCGAGCAGCTGCTCACGGGAGAGCACCGCGCGCGGGGTGTTGGCCAGGCACACCAGCAGGTCGAACTCGGTGGGCGTGAGGTGCACGTCGTCCGACTTCACCCGCACCCGGCGCTGGGCGTGGTCGATCTCCAGCTCGCCGAGGCGGAGTATCCCGGAGCGGGGCGTGGTCGCGGCCAGCGCGGCGCGCTCCATGCGGCGCAGCAGGACGTGCACCCGCGCGGCCAGCTCCCGCATGGAGAACGGCTTGGTCATGTAGTCGTCGGCGCCGACCCCGAGGCCCACCAGCATGTCGGTCTCGTCGTCGCGCGCGGTGAGCATCATGACCGGCACCGGACGGGACGCCTGCACACGGCGGCAGACCTCCAGGCCGTCGAAGCCGGGCAGCATGATGTCGAGGATCAGCAGGTCGGGCTGCCATGCCTCGGCCGTGTCGACCGCCGACGGACCGTCACCGGCGGTCTGCACGAGGAATCCCTCGGCGCGGAGCCGGGCCGCGATGGCATCGACGATCGTGGGGTCGTCCTCGACGACCAGTACCCGGCGCTGCGCGCCCTGTGACGTCGTCGCCGCACCGGTCTGGGAGGTGTGTGTCTGCTCCATCGCCCGCCCCTGTTGCTTTCCGGAATCCGTGGGGTGATCCCATGACTGCGATTGACGCTTGAATGATCCGCGTCACGCTGCACATTACGGGGACACGCCGGGCCGTCGCTATCCAGGTCGGACGGCGAGATGGACCACGTCGGGAACGCCACGGGCAACGGGGACCTCTTCGGTACGCACCTGTCGGAACCCGGCATTCCGCAAGGTTCCTTCAAATTCCGGAGAGGGTTGCGCGGACCACGTCGCCAGGACCCCGCCGGGCCTCAACACCCTTGCGCACGCGGCGAGTCCGCGCGGCGTGTAGAGCCCTTCGTTGCCCTCCGTGACGGTCCAGCCGGGCCCGTTGTCGATGTCGAGGCATACCGCGTCGAACGTGTCGGATGTCTCATTGACGAAACGCACGAGATCCGCCTCCACGACGCGCGTGCGCGGATCGGCCAGCGCGTCGGCGGAGATCTCGGCCAGCGGGCCGGTGCGGTGCCAGTCGATGACGGCGGGCTCGCGCTCGATGACGGTGATGCGTCCCCACCGGGGATCGGCGGCCGCCTGTGCCAGCGAGAAGCCGACGCCGAGTCCGCCGATCAGCACTGCCGGCGCCGGGCGGTCGTCCAGCGCGTCCCGCGCCGCGTCCACCAGCAGCCGCTCCGAGCGGCCGTCGGAGGTGTCCATCAGGAAGCACCCGTTGGCGATGATCTGGAGCAGCGCCCCGCTGCGGCGCAGCGCCACCTCCCCGTACGGTCCCTCGCGCCGGTCCAGGACCACCGTGTCCGCGGCGCCGTCGTGCGTGGCAGTCATGCCGCCATCCTGCCCCGCCCGCCCGGCGAGTCATCGTTCGCCCAGAGCGAACGATGTTCGGGGAACATTGGACCGCTCAGGAGCATTGAGTCAGTGTTACTCAAGTTGACTGCCGAAGGGGAGATCATGGCTGCTGAGTCGGGTGAGTCCATGGAGTTCACGCTGGTTCTGCCTGTGCTGCCGCTCGACGGCGAGGTCGTGCTGCCCGGCATGGTCGTGCCGCTGGATCTGAGCGACGCCGAGATCCGGGCCGCCGTGGAGGCCGCCCAGGCCGCCGCCCGCGCGGAGTCCGGCAAGCCCAAGGTGCTGCTGGTCCCGCGCATCGACGGCACCTACGCCAAGACCGGCGTGCTCGGCACCGTCGAGCAGGTCGGCAGACTCGCCGACGGCGACCCCGGCGCCCTGGTCAAGGGCCGCCACCGGGTGCGCATCGGCGCGGGCACCACCGGTCCCGGCGCCGCGCTGTGGGTCGAGGGCGCCCGGGTCGAGGAGACCGTGCCCGAGCCGCTGCCCGGCCAGGTGACCGACCTGGTCAAGGAGTACAAGGCGCTGGCCACCACCTGGCTGCGCAAGCGCGGGGCCTGGCAGGTCGTGGACCGGGTCCAGGCCATCGACGACGTCTCCGCGCTCGCCGACAACTCCGGTTACTCGCCGTTCCTCACCACCGACCAGAAGACCGGGCTGCTGGAGACCACCGACCCGGTGGCCCGCCTGAGGCTCGCCGCCCAGCAGCTCCGCGACCACCTCGCCGAGCAGGACGTGGCGGAGACCATCGCCAAGGACGTCCAGGAGGGCGTCGACAAGCAGCAGCGCGAGTTCCTGCTGCGCCGCCAGCTCGAAGCGGTCCGCAAGGAGCTGCGCGAGCTGAACGGCGACGGCCCGGACGCGGCCGAGGAGTCCGACGACTACCGGGCCCGCGTGGAGGCCGCAGACCTGCCCGAGCGCGTCCGCGAGGCCGCGCTCAAGGAAGTGGAGAAGCTGGAGCGCTCCTCCGACCAGTCGCCCGAGGGCTCCTGGATCCGCACCTGGCTGGACACCGTCCTGGAGATGCCGTGGAACGAGCGGACCGAGGACGCGTACGACATCCAGGGCGCCAAGGAGATCCTGGACGCCGAGCACGCCGGTCTGGACGACGTGAAGGCGCGCATCACCGAGTACCTCGCGGTGCGCAAGCGGCGCGGTGAGCGCGGCCTCGGTGTGATCGGCGGACGGCGCGGCGGTGCCGTGCTGGCACTGGTCGGGCCGCCCGGCGTCGGCAAGACCAGCCTGGGCGAGTCCGTCGCGCACGCGATGGGGCGCAAGTTCGTCCGGGTCGCGCTCGGCGGTGTCCGGGACGAGGCGGAGATCCGGGGCCACCGGCGCACCTACGTCGGCGCGCTGCCCGGCCGTATCGTCCGCGCGGTCAAGGAGGCCGGGTCGATGAACCCGGTCGTGCTGCTCGACGAGATCGACAAGGTCGGCTCGGACTTCCGGGGCGACCCGGCGGCCGCCCTGCTCGAAGTGCTGGACCCGGCGCAGAACCACACCTTCCGGGACCACTACCTGGAGGTCGAGCTCGACCTGTCCGACGTGGTCTTCCTCGCCACCGCCAACGTGCTGGAGGCGATCCCGGAGGCGCTGGCCGACCGGATGGAGATCGTCCGGCTCGACGGCTACACCGAGGACGAGAAGGTCGTCATCGCCCGCGACCACCTGCTCCCGCGCCAGCTGGAGCGGGCCGGTCTCACCGTCGACGAGGTCACGCTGGAGGAGGGCGCGCTGCGCAAGCTCGCCGGGGAGTACACCCGCGAGGCGGGCGTGCGCACCCTGGAGCGGACCGTGGCGCGGCTGCTGCGCAAGGTCGCGGCCCAGCACGAACTGGGCGAGCGGGAACTGCCCTTCACCGTCCGTGAGGAGGACCTGCGCGGTCTGGTGGGCCGTCCGCACCACGTGCCCGAGTCCGCGCAGGACCCGGCCGAGCGCCGTACCGCCGTACCCGGTGTGGCGACCGGGCTCGCGGTCACCGGCGCCGGCGGCGACGTGCTGTACGTCGAGGCGTCGCTCGCCGACCCGGAGACGGGGGCGGCGGGGCTGACCCTGACCGGGCAGCTCGGTGACGTGATGAAGGAGTCGGCGCAGATCGCGCTGAGCTTCCTGCGCAGCCACGGCGCCGAGCTGGAGCTGCCGGTGGCCGACCTGAAGGACCGGGGTGTGCACATCCACTTCCCGGCGGGCGCGGTCCCCAAGGACGGGCCGAGCGCGGGCGTCACCATGACCACCGCGCTGGCCTCCCTGCTCTCCGGCCGGCTGGTCCGCACGGACGTGGCGATGACCGGTGAGGTCTCGCTGACCGGGCGGGTGCTGCCGATCGGCGGGGTGAAGCAGAAGCTGCTCGCCGCGCACCGCGCTGGGGTGACCACCGTGATCATCCCCAAGCGCAACGAGGCCGACCTGGACGATGTCCCGGCCGAGGTGCTGGAGAAGCTCGACGTGCACGCGGTGACCGATGTCCGCCAGGTGCTGGAGCTGGCCCTCACGCCCGCCGCCACCATGGCGGAGGCGCCGGTCGCGGCCTGAGCGTGGCGAAGGCCCGAGTCCCCTTTTTCCGAGGGGGCTCGGGCCTTTCGCGTACGCGGGAGGCTCAGCCGTTGGCCAGCGCCTGCACCCGGTCCAGGGCGCCGTTGAACCGGTCGTGGTCACCGACCGTCGGGCCGGAGGAGGTGTACTGCCACATCGTCTGGAAGTCCCAGCCCGCCGGCAGCGTGCCCGGCGCGGTGGCGTAGCGGGCGATCCACAGCGGGTTGACCGCGCCGAAGGCGGCGGTGTCGCCCGTGCACTGGGTCCACCAGCTCGTCGCCGTGTAGATCACCGCGTCCCGGCCGGTGCGCGCCCGGTAGGTGCCCAGGAAGTCCGCGATCCAGTTGGTCATCGCGGCCCCGGCCATGCCGTAGCAGGCGTCGCCGTACGGGTTCCACTCGATGTCCAGCACACCGGGCAGCGTCCGCCCGTCCCGCGACCAGCCGCCGCCGTGGTCCACGAAGTAGTTCGCCTGCACCGCGCCGCTCGTGGTGTCCGGGGTGGCGAAGTGGTACGCGCCCCGGATCATGCCCACGTTGTACGAGCCGTTGTACTGCTGGGCGAAGTACGGGTTGGTGTAGTAGGTGCCTTCCGTGGCCTTCGTGTAGGCCCAGCGGACTCCGCTGTTCCACAGCGTGGTCCAGTCGACGTTGCCCTGGTGGCCGGAGACGTCGACGCCCTCGGTCTGGGCGGCCCTGGTGCCGGCCGGGACGCCGGAGCGGCCGTCGTGGGAGAGGACGCCCATGCCGAGGTAGGCGTCGCCGCGGTGGGGCGCGGCCTGGGCGGGAGCGGCGAAGAGGACACCGAGGACGAGGCTGAGCGCGCCGAGCAGGGCCGTGACCAGGACGGCGGACGTGCGCGGGCGGGCGGGGCCGGGTCTGTGCACGGGCATGGCGTGGCCTTTCGGGGGTGAAAGTGGGGGACCGGAAATGACCGACGAGCCTGTTGCGCCGGGCCGCCGCGAGGGGCCCGTCCCAGAAGCTACGCACGTAGATGCGGGGGTGGGAAGGGGGTCCGGAGGCCGCCGTTGGTCTACGCCTGCGAAATACTGACGGAGCTGCGGCGATGACGGGGTCCGGCAGAAAATTTCAGACGGCGAAACCGGGCAGGGGTACTGAGGTGCACGAGGACGGGAACAACGGCACGGGCGAGGGCACCGCACCCGTGGCGCCGCGCTGTGTCGACCAGGAATTCCTGGCGCTGGAGCGTGAACTGACCGTGCTGCTGCGCCGGGCGCGCGCCAACCAGGGGGAGATGGCCCGCGAGGTCCACCCCGACCTGGAACCGGCCGCGTACGGGCTGCTGATCCGGCTCGACGAGCAGGGCGGCCAGCGGGCCACCGAGCTGGCCGCCTACATCGGCGTCGGCAAGGCCACCATGTCCCGTCAGTTGCGCGCCCTGGAGGACCTCGGCCTGATCGCGCGCGAGCCCGATCCGGCCGACGGCCGCGCCTGGCTGGTCACCCTCACCGGCGAGGGCCGGGGCCGGGTGGGCCAGGTCCGCGAGGCCCGCCGCGCGCGCTACGTCAGCCAGCTCGCCCACTGGGACCGCCGCGAGGTCGCCGAACTGGCCCGGCTGCTGCATCAACTGAACGGCATCGCGGAGAAGTAGCCGAGAGCCGGGCGAACCCTCACAGCTCCACGTGGACGGCCGTCGCGTCGTCGTGCGTCTTGCCGCGGCCGAGGAACGCCCGCTCCTCGCGGTCCGCGAGCTCCAGCTCCCGCACCCGGTCCACCAGGGCACGGGTGCCCTCCTTGGCGACCAGGTCGAACAGGGCGGTCCAGTCGCCCTCGTGGAACTTCTCCGTCCAGCGGGCCGCGCCGTCGGTCAGCGCGACCAGCGAGCGCACCCCGGCGCGCGGTACCGAGCCGGTGACCGCGTACCGGGCCACCTCGGGGTCGGCGGCGGCCGTGAAGAAGCCGCCCTCCTTGTTGCGCAGCTCGGCGTCCACCCGTTCCGCGCCGGCCAGCGCCCCGCGCGGCAGCCGGGCCAGCCGCTCGTCCAGCACCGGGGTCACCGTGCCGTCGGGGGCGCGCAGCAGCAGCACGGAGTCCGACAGCACCAGGTACTCGACCGTCTCCGTCGACCAGCGGACCAGCACCACCGTCGCCTGGGGCGTACGCGGGTGAGAAAGGTCACAGCTGGTCAGATGGGCCTTGGACGTTTGGGTGATCGCCCGGCCGAGAATCTCCGCCAGCGTCAGATCTCGGTGGGAAACGGTCAGTTCGGTCAGCGCGCCGCCCAGCCGGGCGGTGAACCAGGGCACCGGGTGCGAGCAGCCCGGCGCGTAGGGGGGCGGTGTCACCCCGTCCAGCAAGATCACGCAACCGCCCTGTCCGCAGGCGGGTAGTCCGACCCCCGCGAAGTCCTCGTTGGGCCGGCCGGCGGTGCCGGGTTCCGAGACGAGATCAGTACGCACCCCGCCAGTCTGCACGAACCCTTCACGAGCGGGGTCAACGGCCGGAGAACGTAGCCGGATCGGTGCGCCCGCCCGGCTCGGACGCCGGAATTGGCGGCAATTGGCACGGTCCGGGAATGCGTGGCGGCGAATATTGCCAAAGCCTGCCCCGCGCGTCCAACCGGCCCGCCGCGCAAGGGTGTCCGGCGCGCCGCCGCGACTTGCCCGCCAACTCTCCTCCGATGTTCACTCCTTCGGGTGGCGGGTCAGGTGATGCGCGGCCACTGCCCACCGGCGCTGGGAGGGTCGGGAACCATGAACCGGGTGTACGCACCACTTGGCACCGAGACGACGGGGCGCCGCCCGGCCCTTCCGTAGACGAGTTCAGGATTGCGAGCACCGGTGCAGAAGAAGCGGCCTCGGCGCGCAGGCAGGCAGACGGCCCCCCAGGGGACCGCCGAGCAGAATCCCGTGGGCGCTGGACGCCCCACCCATGTGCGCAACCGGCTGATCGTCGCCGTGGCCGTGGTGGCCGCCGCCATAGCCGCGGCAGGCGCCCCGGCCCTGCTCACCGCCTCCGGCGACCTCCATGAGTCCCAGAAGCTGGTGACGCTGGCGGACGAGACGCAGGACGCCCTCGCGCTCGCCCACTCGCTGGCCGACGAGCGCGACGAGGTCACCTCCTACGTGGCCGCCGGACGCCCCCGGGACAAGGCGCCCTCCGAGCAGCGCGGCACCCGCGTGGACCGCCAGGTCGAGGACCTGCGCGCGGACACCGACCTGCCGTCGCGGCTGCGTACCGCGCTGGACGGCATCGCCACCGTCCGCCGCGCCGCCCTGACCGGCAAGACCGACGCGCTGCGCACCCACCAGGCGTACTCGGCCACCATCACCGAGCTGCACCGGCTCGCCGAGGAACTGGCCGACCGCACGCCGCCGCGCGCGGGCTCCGGCGCCTACGCGCTCGCCGGTCTGGACACCGCCGTCCAGCAGTCCGCCGCCGCGCGCGGCCTGCTGCTGGCCGCGCTGAGCGTGCCCTCCACGCCGAGCACCTCGATCAGCCCGGTCACCGGCCTGCCCGTCACCACCAACGGCAGCTCCGAGGCCGACACCGCCCGCCGCGACGCGCTCACCACCGCCGCCCAGCGGGCCCGGCTGCGCGCCGACGCCGGCCTCGCCACCTTCCGCGAGACCGCGACCGGGGCCGCCGTCACCTCCTACGACTCCACGGTCACCGGCCCCGAGGTCAACTCCGCCGACAAGTACCTGGACTTCCTCACCGCCCAGCCCACCTTCGGCGACCGGCAGCTCGCCGTCAGCGCCAAGAAGCTGGACGCAGCGCTCTCCGCCCGCGTCGACCTGATGCGCGGCGCCGAGTCCGCCCTCTACGAGCGCCAGGGGCAGAGCCTCGCCGCCCTGCGGGACGACGACGTCACCGGGCTGGAGATCCGCGTCGCGGTGCTCGGCGCCCTGATGCTGGTCGCCGTCGGTGTCGCCACCGCCATGGCCCGCACCCTGACCCGCCCGCTCTCCGTGCTGCGCCGGGGCTCGGCCCGCCTGGCCGGCGCCGAGGACCCGGCCGGACAGGAGCCGATCGCCTTCACCGGGCGCAACGACGAGTTCGCCCAGGTCGTCCGCTCGGTGAACGCCCTGCACGCGCACGCCGTCGCCCTGCACGAGCGGGTCGCCACCCTGGAGGCCGACCGCAAGCACCTGGTCGGCCAGCGCCAGAAGATGGCCGACGCCCGCGAGGAGCTGCGCGCCGAACTCAGCGACTCCAGCGCCCAGCTGGAGCGGCTGCGGGAGAGCATCGGCGGCACCTTCGTCAACCTCGCGCTGCGCACCCTCGGCCTGGTCGAGCGCCAGCTCTCCGTCATCGAGGGGCTGGAGGAGCGCGAGCAGGACCCGGAGCGCCTGGCCACCCTGTTCAAGCTGGACCACTTCGCCACGGTGATGCGGCGCCACAGCGAGAACCTCCTGGTCCTCTCCGGCACCGAGCACATCCAGCCCGCGCACGGACCGGTCCCGCTGGTCGACGTGGTCCGCGCGGCCGTCAGCGAGATCGAGCGGTACGAGCGCGTCCGGATCGCCGCGCTGCCCCCGCACGCCCATGTGGCCGGCTTCGCCGCCGACGACCTCTCCCACCTGCTGGCCGAACTGATGGAGAACGCCAGCTCGTTCTCCCCGCCCGACCTGCCCGTGGAGGTCTCCGCCTGGCTGCTGGAGTCCGGCGAGGTCATGCTCTCGGTGCAGGACGAGGGCATCGGCATGGCCGCCGACCGGATGGAGCGGCTCAACGGCCGCCTCGCCGACTTCGACCCCGAGTCGCCGTACGAGCAGGAGGGCGAGGACGGCCTCGGCCTCGGCCTGTACGTCGTCGCCCGGCTCGCCCA
Source organism: Streptomyces sp. SID1328 (assembly GCF_009865595.1). Lineage (NCBI taxonomy): Bacteria > Bacillati > Actinomycetota > Actinomycetes > Kitasatosporales > Streptomycetaceae > Streptomyces > Streptomyces sp. SID1328. The sequence goes on from NZ_WWKH01000239.1 coordinate 10,540, forward strand.
CCGGCACGGCATCCGCGTCCAGCTGCGCGAGCAGAAGCAGGGCGGTGTCGCCGCCGTGGTGGTGCTGCCGCAGTCGCTGCTCGCAAAGACCCCGGCCGCCGCGGTCCCGCACCACGCCACCCGTACCGACGCCACGCAGAGCTTCTCCCTGCCCGGCGCCGACGCCGAGGCCAACTCCAACGTGCTGCGCGGCCGCCCCAAGGGCACCGACCCGCTCGTCGCCCTCGCCGAGAAGGCCGTGGCCGACAGCGAGAGCGCCGAGAAGGCCGACGCCGGTGACCCGGTGATCCCGCGCCAGGCCACCCGCGAACTGCCGCCCGAGCCGGCGCCCGCCGCGCCGCCGGAGGCGGCCCCCGAGACCACGATGGAACTGCTGCTCCCGC
>NZ_WWKH01000240.1:0-8598 GCF_009865595.1 Streptomyces sp. SID1328
GACGTGGCGTGGGGGAGACTGCGACTCGGCCCCGGCTGGACCGGAGCCGACCAGGTCACCGAAGGGACGAGCACCGCATGAGCCAGACCGTCGACCGCGCCCTGAGCATCCTCCCGCTGCTCGCGGAGGGCCCCGCCGACCTCGGCCAGGTCGCCGAACGGCTCGGGGTGCACAAGTCCACCGCGCTGCGCCTGCTGCGCACCCTGCACGAACACGGCCTGGTCTACCGCCAGTCCGACCAGCGCTACCGGCTAGGCGCCCGCCTCTTCGCCCTCGCCCAGGAGGCGATGGAGAACCTCGACATCCGCGAGATCGCCCACCCCCACCTCGTCCGGCTCAACGAGGCGTGCGGGCACACCGTGCACCTCGCCGTGCACGAGGAGAACGAGGTGCTCTACATCGACAAGGTGGACAGCCGTTACCCGGTGCGCATGTACTCGCGCGTCGGCAAGCCGGTCGCCATCACGGTCGCCGCCGTCGCCAAGCTGCTGCTGGCCGACCTGCCCGAGGGCGAGCGCCGGGCGCTCGCGGAGAGGCTCGAATACCCCCTGTACACGGCCCGTTCCACCCCCAACGCGGGCGCGTTCCTGCGCGAGTTGGAGAAGGTGCGCGAACAGGGCTGGGCCACCGACCTCGGTGGCCACGAGGAGTCCATCAACTGTGTCGCGGCCCCCATCAGGGGCGCCGACGGCCGGGTGGTCGCCGCGATGTCGGTCTCCGCGCCGAACGTCGTCGTCACCGCCGACGAACTTTTCACCCTGCTCCCGCGGGTGCGCCGCACGGCGGACGCGATCAGCGGCGAGTACTCCGGAAGAACCCCAGTGAAGGACCCCACCGCATGACCGACAAGATCGCGCTCACCCCGAAGACCCACACCGTGCCGCCCGCGAAGTTCTCCCACGGCGTCAAGAAGGGCAACATCCTCCAGGTCGCCGGCCAGGTCGGGTTCCTGCCCGCCGAGGAGGGCAAGGCCCCCACCCCCGCCGGTCCCACCCTGCGCGAGCAGACCCTGCAGACCCTCGCCAACGTCAAGGCGATCCTCGAAGAGGGCGGCGCGAGCTGGGACGACGTGATGATGATCCGCGTCTACCTCACCGACGTGGACCACTTCGCCGAGATGAACGACATCTACAACACCTACTTCGGCGAGCAGGGCCTCACCCAGCCCCCGGCCGCCCGCACCACGGTCTACGTCGGGCTGCCCGCCGGGCTCCTGATCGAGATCGACGCGCTCGCCGTCCTCGGCTGACCGCCGCTCAGCAGACCGCACCACCCGCACCACGCACACGGCACGGCACCCCCTTCGGGTGCCGTGCCGCGCTCCACCCTGCCCGAAAGCCGGATGTACTCACCTCACTCACGCAGAGGACCGCCCTCTCATGTCCCTTCCGCTCGCCGCACCCGCGCCCGCCGCGCCACCCCACACCGGAGGACTGCTCCTCCTGCTGGACGGCACCCCCGGCCTGCTCACCGTCGCCGGCCTCGGCATCGCCCTGCTGCTCTTCCTGATCATCAAGGTCCGGCTGCAGCCGTTCGTCGCGCTGCTCACGGTGTCCATAACCGTCGGCCTGCTCGCCGGCCTCTCGGTCACCGAACTCTTCGGCACCGTCCAGCGCTCCGACGCCGTCTCCACCATCGAGTCCGGCATGGGCGGCATCCTCGGCCACGTCGCCGTCATCATCGGCCTCGGCACCATGCTCGGCGCGATTCTGGAGGTCAGCGGCGGCGCCGAGGTCCTCGCCGGGCGCCTGCTGCGGCTGTTCGGCGAGAAGCGGGCACCGCTGGCGATGGGCCTGACCGGCCTCATCTTCGGCATCCCGGTCTTCTTCGACGTCGGCATCTTCGTCCTCGCGCCACTGGTCTACGCGGCCGCGAAGCGGGGCGGCAAGTCGATCCTGCTGTACTGCCTGCCGCTGCTCGCAGGCCTGTCCATGACGCACGCGTTCCTGCCCCCGCACCCCGGCCCGGTGGCCGCGGCCGGCCTGCTGCACGTCCAGCTCGGCTGGGTCGTCCTCATGGGCGTGGTCTGCGGCATCCCGGCGGTGCTGGCCGCGTGGGCGTTCTCGGCGTGGGTCGGCCGGCGCATCTTCGTCCCCGTCCCGCAGGACATGGTCGAGGCGGCGGAGGAGGCCCGGCAGGCGGTGCTCGCCGAACAGCGCGCCTCGGGCGTGGAGCCGGCCGAGAAGCCGGTCCCGCTGGGCACCGTCCTCGCCATCATCGGTACGCCGCTGATCCTGATCCTCGCCGCCACCTTCTCCTCGGTCGCGCTGGACCCCTCCACCGTGCGCTCGGTCATCGAGTTCTTCGGGCACCCCTTCGTCGCCCTCACCATCGCCCTGGTGCTCGCCTACTACCTGCTCGGCATCCGGCGCGGCTGGTCCCGCAAGTCCCTGGAGAACGTCTCCACCGCCTCCCTGAAGCCGGTCGGCAACATCCTGCTGGTGGTCGGCGCGGGCGGGGTCTTCGGCGCCGTCCTCAAGGCCAGCGGGGTCGCCCAGGCGCTCTCGGACACCTTCCACGGCGTCGGCCTGCCGGTGATCGTGCTCGCGTACCTGATCTCGCTGGTGCTGCGGGTCGCCCAGGGCTCGGCCACGGTCGCCATCGTGACGACGGCGGGCATCGTCGCCCCGCTGCTGACCGAGGGGCACCACTCCCAGGCGTTCACCGCCCTGGTCATCATGGCGATCTCGGCCGGCTCCATCTTCGCCTCGCACGTCAACGACGGCGGGTTCTGGATGGTCGCCAAGTACTTCGGCATCACCGAACGCGACACGCTGAAGACGTGGACGGTTCTCGAATCGGTGCTCTCCCTCGCCGGGTTCGCGGTCGCGGCGGTGGTCAGCCTGTTCGTCTGACCGTTCCTCGGGCGGACCGGACGGGGGACGTACCGGGGGGATACCGGCGGGAATGGAGCGCCGGGTGGTTCCGGCACAGGGAAGTCGTCCATACTGCCGCCGTGGAGCAGCGCATAGGATCGAGCAGCCAGCCCCTGAAGGGCGAGCCCGTCACGGGTGCCGGGTTCGACCCGGCCTTCATCCCCGGTCTGACGGGCTCCGCCGCCCAGGGGGAAGCGGAGGACGCCGAGGCGACGGCCGAAGCGGCCGACTCGGCCGAGGCGGAGGAGAGTTCGGCGTCCGCGGAATCCGTTCCGGAGGCCGACGCGGCCGACGCCGGGGAGGAGCCCGCCGAGGAGGGCGGACCCGTCTTCGAGGCCGCCGACCGCCGGGCGCGGATAGTCGCGGACCGGCGGGGCGTGCGCCTCGCCCTGGACGCGGAGGAGTGCGAGTTCACCTGGCCGGAGATCGCCGCCGTGGAGACGGAGACGGCCCGGTTCGGCAAGCGCTTCACCGTCACGGTGCACACCCCGGACCGCCGCTGGTACCCGATCGAGATCGAGGCCCCCTCCCGCTCGCAGTTCGCGGAGTGGGACGCCTCGATGGACGCGGTACTGGACGCCTACTTCGAGTCGGAGTGACGAACGGCGGTGCCCCGGCCTCCCCTTGGGGGAAAGCCGGGGCACCGCCCGTTTCCGGTACCGCTACGGCATCCCGTGCACGTGCGGACCGACCGCGCCGGACCAGGCGTTGCCCGCCGTGGCGTCCCAGTTGGTCGACCAGGTCATCGCGCCCCTGAGGTCCGGGTAGGTCCGGGGGGGCTTGAAGGAGCCGCAGCCGGTGCCCTTGGCCAGGCAGTCCAGGGCGCTGTTCACCACGCTCGGCGCCACATAGCCGCTGCCCGCACCCCGCGTCGAGGCCGGCACACCGATGCCCACCTGCGAGGGCGCGAGCCCGCCCTCCAGCTGGATGCAGGCCAGCGCGGTCAGGAAGTCCACCGAGCCCTGGCTGTAGACCTTGCCGTCGCAGCCCAGCATCGAACCGCTGTTGTAGTACTGCATGTTGACGACCGTGAGGATGTCCTTGACGTTCAGGGCCGTCTGGAAGTAGGAACCGGACGTCGACTGCATGTCGATCGTCTGCGGCGCCATCGTGATGATCAGCGACGAGCCCGCCTTCGACGAGAGCGACCGCAGCGCCTGTGTCATGTACGTCGGGTTGAGCCCGTTCTCCAGGTCGATGTCGACCCCGTCGAACCCGTAGGTCTGCATCAGGGAGTACACCGAGTTGGCGAAGTTGTTCGCCGAGGCGGTGTCGCTGACCGCGACCGTGCCGCGCTCGCCGCCGACGGAGACGATCACCTTCTTGCCCGCGGCCTGCTTGGCCTTGATGTCGGCCTTGAACTGGTCGACGGTGTAGCCGTTCAGCCCCGCCGAGTCCAGGCTGAAGCTCACCGCGCCCGGCGTGGAGGTGGCGTCCGCGAAGGCCACCGCGATGATGTCGTAGGCCGAGGGCACATCGGAGATCTTCTGCACGGCCGCGCCGTTGTTGAAGTTCTGCCAGTACCCGGTCACCGCGTGCTTGGGCAGGTCGCCCTTGGGGACGGTCCCGCCGCCGGACGTGGTGGTCGCGCTCACGGTGGCCGACTTCGCCGACTCACCGGCCGAGTTGGTCGCGGTGACCTGGAAGGAGTACGAGGTCGACGCCGCGAGCCCGGTGACCGTGGCCGAGGTGCCGCTCACCGCGGTGACCTTGGTGCCGTCGCGGTAGACGTTGTAGCCGGTCGCGCCCGACACCGTGTTCCAGGCCAGCGAGACCGAGGACGAGGTGGTGCCGGACACCGCGAGGCCGCCCGGCGCGGCCGGCTTCGTCGGCGCCGGGTCACCGCCCCCGCCGCCGTCCGGGCCCTGCACCTGGACGTCATCGGCGTAGTACGCGGCCTGCCCGTACCAGCCGTGGGTGTACACGGTGACCGAGGTGGTGGCGGAGCCCGTGGTGAACGTCGTCGAGAGCTGCTTCCACGACGAGCTGTCCGGCGTCCAGGTCGACACGTCGGTGGTGCCGGTGCCGGTCGCCCCGAGGTAGGCGTATCCGCCCTGCACCCAGGCGCTCAGCGTGTACGTGGAGTTGGGCTTGACCGCCACCGACTGGACGCACTGGGCGTTGTCCTGCCCGGCCGGGGTGGCCTTCAGCGCGGCGGAGCCGCTGTGCACCGGGGACGAGACGGTCGTCCCGCTGCCCGCCGAGCAGGTCCAGTTGGACAGGCCCGACTCGAAGCCGGCGTTCCTGGCGTTGTTGACGTCCGCCGCCGAGGCGGGAGCGGCGGCCAGCCCCGCCACGGCGAGGGCGAGAGCGGCGGTCACCGCCCGGGCACGGGCCCGGCCGCGTCCGCCGCGTGCGGGCATGGCAGATACGAGGTCCAACTGGAGCCTCCAGTGGGGGAGATCGCGGGGGAGAGGGGATGAGCACCTCTGTGCGCCCACGTTGGTCCAGACCAATTCGGCTGTCAAGGGGTGGCGTGCGGACGGCTCCCGGCCCGCCCGCGCAACCTGTCCCGTTTTGAGGCAACTTGTGACCGGAGAGTTCCCCACGAGCTACACAAACGCTGTTCTCCCGTGATCCAGGCGTGGATACAGTGCTCACGTAGTCACGCAACGAAGTCGTCATGGCCCGAGGGGAACCGTGCCGGTGGGCCGGAGGGTGTGAGAGCGGGGAGCTGCGCGTGCCAACTGCCATCGCCGTGACCAGTGCCGACCTGGCACTGCCGGCGCAGGACGAGCGGACCATGCCCGCCGTCGTGCTGCGCGATCTCGACAGCCGCCCGCTGGACCAGACCCTCTCCGAAGTCCAGGGCGTGATCGACCAGTTCGGCTATCTGGTGGTTCTGTGCTCCAAGGCCACCCCGGAGCCCGTGTTACGCCGGCTGCACACCCTGCGCTCCCTGCTGGAGAGCGACCGGATCGCCGTGTTCCGGCCGGAGTTGCCGCCGCTCGGCGTCGCGGTCCTGGCCCGGCAGTTACGGCAGCTCGCCACCTGCGACCTCAGCCCCGGTGTGCTCGCCTCGGCCGGGCGGCTGCTCACCCACTACATCCACGCCGGTGCCGTACTCGGCTCGGTCGCCCGCCTCGACCACGTGCCCGTGGGACTCAAGGCGCACGCCAAGTCCTGGTTGCCCGGAGCCCAGTTCGCCGTCGTCGCCCACCCCGACCCCCAGCTCGTCAAGGCCGTGCAGGGCGCCACCCTCAAGGGCCCCGAGTTCAGCACCTGGATGCTGCTCGCCCGCGGCCAGCTGCAGTCCGACTGGATCACCGGGTTCGCGAAGGGCTGGGGGGTGCACGGGCTGCGCGAGACCCCGCTGCCCGCCGAGTCGCCCGCCTGGTGGGGCACCGGCCGGATGATCGAGTTCTGCGGGTACCTCGCCGACCTCTCCGTGCTCTATCAACTCGTCACCTCGGTGCGGCAGTCGGGCTGCCACTGGTGCGGTCTCGACGTCATCGGCGACCGCTGCGTCTTCTGCTCCGCCTCCCCGCCCGAGCACCCCCTGCCGCCGCCGCGTGCCCTTCAGGGGCGTACGCCCGCCTGAACCGATACGGACCCCGCTCCCGTCCCGCACGACCGATTCCCCCAATGAGGTTGCACGGTTCATGAACTCCCGTCAGCGCCGCGGCGTCATATTCCTGATCCTCTCCGTCCTGTGCGCTCTCGGCGCCTTCGCGGGCGTGCTGTCCGTCATCAGCGACGTGCGCTCCAAGGTCGGCCCCGAGGTCACCGCGTACCGGGTCAAGTCCGCGGTCCAGCCGTACACCGCGCTCGGCGCGGACCAGTTCGAGAAGGTACGGATGCCCAAACGGTGGCTGTCCGCCAACGCCGTCACCGACCTCTCCCAGCTGCGCGGCAAGATCGCCGTCACCACCCTGCGCGCGGGCTCCCTGCTCCAGACCGACATGGTGGTCGACCAGCCCGAACTGCGGCCGGGCCAGCAGGAGGTGGCCATCATGATCGACGCGGCCACCGGTGTCGCGGGCAAGATCACACCCGGCGCGCGGGTCAACGTCTACGCCACCTTCGAGGGCAAGAAGGAGAGCGACCCCGACCAGTCGAAGATCATCGTCACCGACGCACGGGTCCTGGACGTCGGGAAGATCACCGCGCTGGACCCCGACCGGGACCGCGACCAGCAGCGTCAGCCCACCGAGGCCGTCCCCATCACCTTCGCGCTGTCCGCCCTGGACGCTCAGCGCGTCACCTACGCCGAGTCCTTCGCCCAGCGGGTCCGGCTCGCCCTGGTCGCCCCCGGCGGCGAGTCGGAGATACCGGACCGCGAGCGCACCTATGAACTAGCGACGGACAAGTGAGAGGCGGCCCGCATGCCCACCAGGATTCTGCCGGCCGGCGCGGACCCGGACGCCGTACGGTCCCTCACCACCCTGCTCAGCCAGCTCCCCGACGCCGAGCCGGTCCCGCCGGTCACCGACTCCACCCGGCTGATCGACACCCTGGCGCGGCTCGCCGCGGAGTCGGTCGACGAACTCCCCGAGGTCGTCGTCGTCCATGAACGCATCGGCCCCGTACCGGCGCTGGAACTGATCCGGGAGATAGCGCTGCGCTTCCCGGCCGTCGGTGTCATCCTCGTCACCACCGACGCCGGGCCCGCGCTGTTCGCCGCCGCGATGGACGCCGGCGCCCGTGGTCTGGTCGGGCTGCCGCTGGCGTACGAGGACCTCGCACACCGGGTGCAGGCCGTGGCCCAGTGGTCCAGCGGGGTGCGCCGCCACCTCGGGCACGGCGGGGCGGACGTGCTCAGCGGTCCCGGCGGCACGGTGATCACGGTCAGCGGGGCCAAGGGCGGCACCGGCGCCACCACGGCCGCGCTCCAGCTCGCCCTCGCCGCCCAGGCGTCGGGCCGGGCCACCGTACTGGCCGACCTCGACCTCCAGACCGGTGACGTGGCGTCCTTCCTGGACATCCAGTTCCGCCGCTCGGTCGCCGACCTCGCCGCCATCGCCGACATCTCCCCGCGCGTCCTCGCCGACGCCGTCTACCGCCACGACACCGGGCTCGCCCTGCTGCTGGCGCCCGGCGAGGGCGAGCGCGGCGAGGAGGTCACCGACCGCGCCGTACGCCAGATCATCCACGCCCTGCGCGCCCGCTACGAGGTCGTCGTCCTGGACTGCGGCGCCCAGCTCACCGGGGCCACCGCCGCCGCCGTGGAGGGCGCCGACACCGCGCTGCTGGTCACCACGCCCGACGTGGTCTCGGTACGCGCCGCCAAGCGGACCGTGCGGATGTGGGACCGGCTCCAGATCCGCAAGGCGGAGGAGACCACGGTCGTGGTCAACCGGCACACCCGCGTCACGGAGATCCAGCCCGCGCTCATCCAGCGCATCACCGGCACCGCCCTGGCCCGCACCACCGTGCCCGCCGCCTTCAAGGAGCTGCAGGGTGTGGTGGACGCCGGACGCGTGCACGAACTCGACGCCCGCAGCACCGTACGCCAGGCCCTGTGGGCGCTGGCCGGGGAACTGGGCCTGGCCAGGGCCGCCGACGGCCCCGCCCACCGGGGCGGCCGTCAGCGCGGCGGCGACCGGGGCGCCGTGGGCTTCCGGCGGCGGAAGGAGTAGGCATGAGGCGCCGCGGCAGGTTAGGGCCTGTCTTCTGGATCAGGCCGGCTCGGGCCGACGGTGCCTTCGAGCCGACCCGAGCGGGGTCTGGTGCGTGCAGCTGCAAGGCGGAGGAGGGCGTCGACGCGGAGCGTCGGCAACCG
>NZ_WWKH01000241.1:0-17384 GCF_009865595.1 Streptomyces sp. SID1328
TCTCGTGCGCACGGACTTCGAGTCCATGACCCATGAGCAGCTCGCCGCCATGCTTGAGTCCGCCGACATGGCGTCCGCGTCTCTCCTCTCCGTGAAGTTGTCCAAGGCCGCTACGACGATCAGCGAGATCGGCGACGGCCTGATGAAGCACGTCAAGGAACTGGAGTGGCAAGGCAAGGCCGGTGACGCGTTCCGGGACTGGGGTGGTCACACCGCCAGTGCCACGCTGCGACTCGGCCAGTATGCCGAGGCGGCGTCCGAGTGGATGGGGACGGTCTCCCAGGCCATCGCCGAGGCCAAGGTCTCTATGCCGGATGTCTCGGAGACGACACGGGCAAAGGCTGCTCTAGCGGACGCGCACAAGACGATCGATGTCGCGAAGCAGCCCGGAGTGCGCAACGACCCCGACGCCCGTAAGGCAGCCGCAACTGCTCATACCGACGCGACCATTGCCCAGGACAAGATCGACGCGACCCGCGAGGCCGCGATCCAGCAGATGCGGAAGTTGGCGGGAGCGTACGAGCATTCGGCTACGCAGGTGAACAGCCTGACGCCGCCTACGTTCGCCCCGGCGGCCGGACGGGGGGCTCCGGATGCCTGGTGGATCGATGACGAGGATTCAAACCTGAGCAAGGGCACCCATTACGCCGGGCAGAGCTCTTCGGGCGCGGCCGGTCCTACGGTTCCCACAGGCGGCTCTCGCAGTAGCAACCATCCTGCTGGGGTGCACCATGTTGCGGCAGCCACCGCCCTTGAAGGCACGGTGCATTCAGGACGCCATGTCCCTGGTCCTTCTGAGCCCGTATCTCTGAACATTGACAGCGCCGACACACTCCCGCGTGCGTCGACGCCACCCTTCACCACTGCGACCTCTGGTTCGGCTCTGCCGCTGCGTGAGGCGTCGCCGGGAGGGCTGCTGCCCACAGGTTTGCCGCCGACCTTCGCCGGAGGTGGCCGCCTCCCCGGTGCGGAGTTGCCTTCGCGGGCGCCGGGCATGGGTCGGCTCCCGCAGGTGCCCGGGCTGGCGAAGCCCATAGAAGGCATGCCGCGCATGCCTCGGGAGACAGGAATCGTCGGAGGACGACCGGTCAGCGCAACTGGCCGCCCGGCGAACGGAATTCCGCGGGGAACCGTCATCGGGAGCGAGAACGGACAGGGGCGCGCCCCTGTCGGTCGCGCCTTCTCTCCCGGAGCCGTGGAGGGGGCTCGCTCCGCAGGAGCCATGGGCGGTTCCGGTCGTCGGCTCGCGTCCGAGACGGGCGGGGTCCTCGGTGGGCGTTCCGGCCAGCCGGGGCGCTCCGGCGGTCGTCCCTTCACCTCAGGGGGCTCCGGACTGGTTCGCCCGTCGGCCAAGGCCGCCGACCAGGCGCAGGGCTCCCAAGTGGGTCGCACCGGCGCCGCAGCGCGGTCTGCGGACTCCCGAAAGCCACAGGAGCAGCACGGCAAGCGGCCGGACTATCTCGTGGAAGACGAGGAGACCTGGGCCAGAGACGGACGCCGGGCTCTTCCCCCCGTGGTCGACTGACTCCGCGCCAATCAACCCCCAGGAAGACATATGCGTACCAGAGGCGTGCAGCGCCGTCGAGTCACCTCCATAGCATCGGCCGCTCTCGGCCTGCTACTCGTCGGGCTCTCGGCCGGCCCCGCTCAGGCGGAGTCCATTCGAGCGCGGCAGTGGTACCTCGATGCCATGCACGCGCCGGAGATCTGGAAGTCCAGCACCGGGCGCGGAGTGACAGTGGCGCTGATCGACTCCGGAGTCGATGACTCACTCGCGGACCTCAGGGGTCAGATCCTGGACGGGAAGGATTTCTCCTCGTTGCGCGGCGACGAACACACCGACGTCGCGGGGCACGGCACATCCATGGCCGCGATAATTGCGGCGACTGGAGCCCTCGGAGGGGTGGACGCTTCGTACGGGCTCGCACCGGGAGCCAAGATTCTGCCCATCCGGATGCTGGACAGCCAGGAGGTCAGCGGGCAGATGGACGCCACTACGGAGTACTCGGAGAAGCTGACCCAGGCGATCCGCTATGCCGCCGACTCCAAGGCTCAGATCATCAATATGTCGCTGGCCCTGAGCGACGCACCTGGTCGCCACGACGTCGGCACTCCCGAGTTGGCGGCTGCCGTCAGATACGCCCTGTCCAAGGGGAAGCTGCTCTTCGCTGGGGTCGGCAACAGGGGCGATAAGGAGAACCTTCCGTCCTACCCGGCTTCGACCCCCGGCGTGGTTGGGGTCGGAGCGGTGGATGAGGATGCCACGGTAGCTGCCTTCTCCCAGCAAGGACCTGAGGTCGACATGACCGCTCCCGGCGTGGACATGGTGCATGCCTGCGCCAAGGGCACTCAGCTTTGCAAGACACAAGGCACCAGCGACGCCACCGCGATCGCCTCGGCCTCAGCCGCTCTAATTTGGTCGGCGCACCCCGACTGGACCAATAACCAGGTCCTGCGCGTCATGCTGAAGACGCTGGGGAAGTCCACGGACGGCGCGGACAGGAACGATGCTCTCGGCTATGGCGTCGTACGCCCCCGGCGTGCGTTCAGCCAGACTGTGGACCCCGGCCCCGCGGACGTCTACCCCCTCCCCGACCTGGCCGCAGCCGACGCCAAGTCCCCCTCCCCCAAGGCACCCAAGCCCCCGGCGCCCGCTAAGCAGGAGAAGGCGGCGGAGTCGAGTGAAGGTGGGAGCACCCTCCTCTGGACCGGCGTAGGTGCAGCGGCCGCGCTGCTGATCGGTGTGGTGGTCACCGTCCGCGTACTGCGCTCCCGGCGCCGAACGCCCGTGGCGCCGCCCCCGCCCGCCTATCCCCCGTACGTCCCGGCCCCGGCGGACCCGCAGCACCGCACGGAGCAGAAGCCGTGAGCGAGACAGTGCCAACGGCCCCGGAGAGAGAAGACGTACATGTCGTTCGATGAGATGTGGGGCCAGGCGCGGACCACGGCGGCCGCCAGACAGCACAGCGGCATGCAGCTGAACCACGTCCCCGCGGACCCGGGCGAGGCCGCCGAGGGGAAGAAGCTGGTCGCCGATGCCGGCTTCCTCCGTCACCGGGCGAAGAACGCCGACACCGCCCGCACCGAGTTCGTGAAGACGGACGACGCCGCGAGCAAGGAGACCGGTCAGGTGGCCGGCAGTCTGAAGGGCTTCAAGTCGGGCCCGGCGTTCACCACGTTCATGACGAGGTGGCGCGGCCAGGTCGACTACGTGGAGAACCTGCTGAAGAACGACGTCGCCGGCGCCCTCCGCACCAGCGCCAACGAGTACGCCGCACGCGAGCAGCAGGAAAAGGCCCGCCACAGCAGGGAACGCCTGAAGTAACGGGCACGAACGGGGATCACATGCTGGACTACCACACCCTCCTCCACGCCGACTTCACCGAGTTGTCCGAGGCGGTGAACAAATGGCGCAAGCTGCCCGAGGGCTTCAAGAAGGTCCACACGCAGTACTCCAACACGGTGGAGAAGGACCTGGAGGGCTCGGACTGGAAGGGCGAGGGCGCCACTGCGGCACTCGGCAAGGTGCGGTACGTCGGCAAGCAGATCACCGCCGCGGCGGACGAGGCCCAGGACGTCTATAAGCTGCTGGACGACGCCCATGAGGTCCTCACCGGCGCGCAGAAGAAACTGAAGAACCTCACGCATGACATCGAGAGCGACAAGTACCTCTCGATCAAGCCGTCCGGCGAGGTGTACTTCGATCCGCCGGCGGACACCCCGACCGAGAACCTGGCGGCGCTGAACAAGGGCTACCAGGAGTCGCTCCAGGCGTACCGCAGCGGTATCCGTTCCGCGCTGGACACCGCCACGGAGGCCGACGAGGCGTTGCACTGGGCGCTCACCCAGGATCACAACGGCCGAGGCAAGGGCTTCAATCCGCACACCTATGACAGCATCGCGGCGGCCAAGAAGGGGCGCGAGCAGGCGGACCGGGACCTGAGGGAACTGGAGAAGCTGACCGGCAAGCGGAGCAAGCTGGGGATGGCGTCCGCGCTGGACTCCCTCGACCCGGCCGAGCTGCGCCGGATCAACACCCTGCTCAGTCAGCACGAGGGCGATCCGTACTTCGCGGAGAAGTTCGCCACCCATCTCGGCGGCAAGGGCACGCTCGAACTCTGGACGCGGATCGCGGACCGGGTCCAGACGGGCGACGCCCAGACCAAGGCTTCCGCCGACATCCAGAAGTCCCTGAGCTTCACCCTCGCCACCGCGTCCCACGTCGACAGTCCGGCCATGGACCACTGGAAACGGGACGTCCTCGCCCAGGGCTCCCACCAGATCGACTACCTCGACATGGCCCGCGGCACGACCCAGAAGGGCCCCTTCGGCTTCCAGGTCATGAGCAGCCTGATGCGATACGGCTCCTACGACCGCGAATTCCTCAACGACTACGGCCACAAGCTCATCGCCTACGAAAAGTCCCACAAGGACGACAAGCCGAACGAGTTGTGGCGGGCCGAGGGCGATCCTTCGCCGTACCTGAACTTCGATTCGAAGAACGACCAGGGTGTCGATCCGATGGCGGGGTATATGGAGGCTCTCGGACATAACCCGGATGCCGCGAAGGATCTTTTCTACTCGAAGGACTGGGACGCCAAGACGAAGGTCGATCCCGACTTGCAGTACCTGCTTGAGAAGCGCGAGTGGATTAACGGCAATCCCTTCGCCAAGGATCAGGCGGGTTACGGGTACGACGAACTCGGGCACGCCCTGGAGGCCGCGACCCTGGGAACTCCGTACGACGCTGCGGACGGAACCCTGCACAGGGACGCCAGGACAGTGAACATCATGGAGCAGGTGGCGCGCACTGTCGGCGAGCAGGGCGATCTACTCGACCACAAGCCTGGGCTCAGCGACAGCCTTGCTCGCATGGGAGCCGGCTACATGGACGACCTGAATTGGTCCGCAATGGACGAGGGCGGACGCGGTTCAGTTCTTGACCGCGACCGACTGTTCCACCACGACGGCACCGATCACCTCAATCTCCGTAGCACGACCGCGAATAACTTCCTTTACAACGTCGCACGGGACGAGGACGGCTACAAGATTCTTTCGTCCGCCCAGCAGGCATTCACGCTGGGCGGCATGGAAGCCTATCGAGATGCGCCAGAAGATGCGCAGAAGGTCATCATGAACGGTGGCTACGTTCACGGCGTGCTGGACGAGGCGCGCATCTCTGCTGTCGACAAGCAGTTCAAGGACGCTACCGAAAAGATCAACGACAAGCTCGGTGAATCAGCGGAGTGGAAGAAGTTCGGCATCAGCCAGGGCGTAGGACTGGCAACTGGCCTCGTCCTGCTCCCCGTGGGAGGGCCGGCCGTCTCAGCAGCCGCAGCATTCGTTGTCCCCACCCTGGTCGAAGGAGCAGCCAGTGCTGCGGAAACCCAATGGGGAGTAGAGATCGACAGGGAGACGAAGGAAAAGGAGGCGGACCTTTCCGACAAGAACCGAATGACAGCCCAACGTTTCAGCGAACTCGGCACATTCCGGGCAACGAAACCGGCACTGCTGTACATGCAACAGCATCCCGGAAAAGACATGACCGAAGACGTATTGAACGCATACGACCGTGGCGCCAACGAACAGCGACGCACGCACGGAGGCAGTCGGTGAGTCGATACAGCTTGCGCACGGTCGGTGCGGCACTGGTCGTAGTTCTCTGTGCAGGATGCGGCGGGAACGAAAAACCTCATGGTGAGGCGGCACTGAAAAATGCATGTGACGGAGTATTCGACGACGGGCTGATCAATGAAGCCCGGAAAAGCGACGACTTCAATGATCTCCACGTCGCTAGCGGAACACGCTCGCACGCCTCTGCGGTAAAAACAATGCTTGACGAGGATCACGCGGCTTACGCTTGCATCCTGGATGACAAGGATTCTTCCGAATCCGACGAGGGAGCTCTGTCCATAAAGTTTACTCCAGGCATGAGAACCCTGTTCCCCAAGGATGAGAATCGAAGCTTCGGCGCATATAAGGCGTACAAGCTGGGGAATGGCATGCAAGCGACGATCGAAGCGGGCGGTGCCGACGTCTACTTCGAGTGCGAGTCCAAGGACAGGCTGCGCCCACTCACTGTCACCGGCACTTTTCACAATGACTTTGATTTGAGCAGTGAAGCGCGGTTCCGCCCCCTGTTCCGCTCCTCCCTCAAGGTAGCGAAGCTCCTCAAATGCGAGAACAACATCAAGTTCCCCGACCCGGCAAAAATGAAGTACCTGCCGCTCAAGGAAGACTAAGGGCTGTCCCGCAAAGATCGTCTGGTGCGCCCGGCCTTAAGGGCGCGGAGCCAGGGCGGCATGATGTCCCCGTGATGAACAGTGCAGACCTTCAGCCTGCCCGGGTACCGGGTTACGACGGCGGCCCCTTCACCTACCAGGCCAGACTCCTGAACGAGCCGCTCTTCTGGCTGGGGCACCTCTACTCGTGCATCCAGAGCGAAGACGCCGAGGAACTGCTGTTCGGCGCGGACTACGACGCGGCCGGCGACTTCCAACGGCGACTGTGGGCGCGAGCCGAGTGGCCAGCATTCACGGTTCCCCTCGCTGCTGATCACCGTCTTCATGTGGTCTACCGCACGGTCGCAGACGACACCGGCACCGACTACCTCCTCCACCACCCCGACTGGGACCAGGCCGAACTCCTCGCCAGGGATGACGGGCACTTCATGGGACCGGGCCTGTCCTGGCCCGAGCTCGTGGCGGCTGCGGATAACCCCCTGCCCGGCGGCAGCACCGCCGATCCCCACTCGCGCCTGCTACTCCTGCTGCCTGCGTTCGGAGACGATGCAGTACCCGAGGATGCCGTTGGCCGTCTGGCAGGTGCGCTGCACGCCCGCACGAGCGTGGACGACCCTGAAACCCTCGCCTCTGCTCTCCTGCAGGACCAAGGGGCTCCCGGCCCAGCGCGCTGGACGACAGTTGGGCACGGCTTCTCCGTGAACGACGGCGAGTACTCCTTCCGCAACCCCACCAACCGCTTCGCCCTGTCAGCCGATCGTCTGGCCCGGGTGGCAGCCGCGCTGACGCCCTGACCCACACGCCCATTCCCAACGGCAAGTGGTCATGTTTGGAACGATCCTGCAGTGACTGCTGTGATCACGGCTACGCAGCCGGCGTGGATAACTCCGTTCACCGGGCTCAGCCCATGCTCTTTCAGCAAGTTGGTGACGATGCTGCGGCGTGACGGGGCGGCCGTGGTTCGCAGGGGCCGACCGTGGAGCCTGCCACTGGAGGACCGGGTACTGCTGGTCACGGCGTACTGGCGGACAAACTTGACGATACGCCAGCTTGCCCTGCTGTTCGATATCTCGAAGTCCGCGGCTGACCGCATCATCGCCCACCTCGGGCCCCTGCTCGCGCTCCAGCCCCGGAAGCGGTTCCGCAAGGACACCGTGCTCATTGTGGACGGCACGCTGGTGCCCACTCGCGACCACACGGTGGCCCAGCAGTCCAAGAATTACCGGTACTCCACCAACCACCAAGTCGTCATCGATGCCGACAGCCGCCTGGTCGTCGTGGTCGGTCGGCCGCTTCCCGGTAACCGCAACGACTGCAAGGCGTGGGAGGAATCCGGGGCCAAGGCAGCCGTCGGCAACACGATGACGATCGCCGACGGTGGATACCCCGGCACCGGCCTGGTCATGCCTCACCGGCGCCGCAAGGGCGAGGAACTGCCCGACTGGAAACGGCTACACAACAGGTCCCACAAGCAGGTACGCGCCCGAGTTGAACACACCTTCGCCCGAATGAAGAGCTGGAAGATCCTTCGTGACTGCCGCCTCAAGGGCAACGGAGTCCACCACGCCATGCTCGGGATCGCCCGCCTGCACAACCTCGCCCTCGCCGGATAGATAGCGGGACAAGCCTTAGAAACGCTCCATGTCATTCGACGCGATGTGGTGTCAGGCGCGAAACACCGCGGCGGCCCGGCAGCAGAGCAGTATGGCCCACGATCCTTCAGTGGAGTCCGCCCTCACCAAGATCGCGGGTACGGATCGTTTCAGCGACCACGGGTCTGAGCCTGAGGAGGCGCTCGCCACGCTCCGCGCGTCGGATGGGGAGGTGGGAGCGTTCGGGACGATGGGGGTGCCGAACTGTCGGCTGCGGCCGGCCTCGGGTGGGGACCAGCTCGTCACCATCTACTTCCGGGAGGCCGTGGTCATCCTGAAGGCGAACTCCGAATCCGATAAGACGTCGACGTACTACCGGACCGGGGCCTCCGCGGCGTCCGAAGAGCGGGTGTCGTCCATCTACTTTCACTGCCGGATGGCGAAGCCGAAGAAGGACATCATCGTCAACGCCAGGCTGGAGCGCGAGAGCAAGGTCAAGATCTCGGGCAGGGAGGCCGCTGACAATCAGATGATTGTCGCCAATGCCGCCGCCCGGAGCGTTGCCCAGCAGCTCGGCTGTCAGGGGACCGGCCTGTCGACCGGCGCACCCAAGGCGATCTCCGGGGTCTACGGCCCCCACTGAGCTAGCTCTTTCGGGTGAAACGCCAGGGGCGCCACGCACGTGCGTGGCGCCCCCTCAAAAATCCCGGCTCAGCCCAGCATCCGGAACCGGGCCGCGTTCCCCTGGTCCGTGTCCTGGTAGCCGACGACCGAGTCGTCGAGGAGCTTGGCGATGCGGGCGAGCTTGTGGGTCATCTGGTCCATCTGCTCGCTGCTGTCGCGCTGGATCTCGGCGTAGGCGATCTTCGCCTCGCCCTCCCAGGTCTCGGCGACGGCCTTCACGCGGCGCATGAGGGTCTCGAGCTGTTCGGACAGGTTCTTGGCCGTGCTGCGGACGTCGCTGGCAGCCTGGGTGACGGTGTCGTAATTGACTGCGGTGCGGTCTGCTGAGTAGCTCATGATGCGTTACTCCCTCGTGGATGCGGCGGAAATCAGGCGAGGTCCGTGATGCGGCTCTTGACCTCGTAGGAGTTGTCGACCTTGCGGATGTCGGAGATCCGCTCCTGCTCCTGATCGGTGAAGCCGCCGACGCTCGCCCGCATCGCCTCCTCCAGGTCGACAAGGTCGTCCTGGAGCTTCTTGAGGTTCCTGTTCACACCCTGCTGGACGGTGTCGAACTCCTTGCCCGCCGCGCCCTTCCAGCCGGCCTGGATCATGTCGACGACCCGGTTGAGGGACGTCACGCGCTCGCTCACCGTGTGGTGGAAGTCCCGGATGTCGTTCGCGAGTCCGGTGAGCGCGTGTGCGCTGAGGTCAACGCCCGAAGCCATACGTTCTTGCCCTCCTCTTGCTGCGACGGTGACCTTCACCACCGCGACGGGTCCGCCGGAACCGACGTCCCGGCCCTCCTGGCGGGCAAGCCCTGCTGCGTGTTCACGCGCCGCGTGCCGCAGCGTCGCACCGCCCCCGTGCGGTACCACAGTCGTGGCACCCGGAGTCACTCTAGTCATTCCGGGTGGCCCTTCCAACTGCAAAGTCAACATACGGGAGTTCCGGCTACCGGTACCGTGACGGCTACTGTCGGCACACAGCGTTGAAACGTGGGAAAGGGGTCGCCGCGTCATGACGGAGACGGCTGAGGAGATGAAGGCGCGCAAGGACCGTGAGCGCGACGAGCTGTACGCCCTCGACATCTCCGGCGTCACCTGGCACTGCGCACCCGGCGCCGAGGAGCACGAGGAGCGGGTGGAGATCGCCCATCTCCCCGACGGTGCCGTGGCCATGCGGTCCTCGCTCGAACCCGAGACGGTGCTGCGCTACACCGCGGCCGAGTGGCACGCCTTCGTACTCGGCGCCCGCGACGGGGAGTTCGACCTGACGCCCACCGAGCGCAACGGCGGCCTCATCGCCGCCGAGGAGACCGGAAGGGCGCGCGAGGCCGCTTCCGAGTAGGGACACGAGCGGGGAGTGCGCACCGGGTCCTCCCCGTCGGCCGAACCGTCACCTCAGTGCTTCAGCCCCGCCGGCCCCACGCCCAGCACCGAAAGCACCGGACTCTTCGGCCGCTTGCCGTCACGTTCCATCTCGCGGGCCGCGAAGAAGACATGCCCGTGCTCGTACACGATCTGCCCCTGCTCCGGGTCACTGAGCGCCCCCTCGTCCCCCTCCGGGACGTGGAAGAAGAGGTACGGCACCTCCCTGTCCGTACGGGAGTTCCACGCGACCACGGCAGCGGGCTGGACCTCGTCGATGCTGCGCCGGTAGAGGATCAGGTCGTCGCCGTCGGCGCGCAGCGGGACCACGTTCTGGAAGGGCCGCCCCTCGAACTTGCCCGCCATGGTGCCCTTTTGGACGTCGAAGGCGACGACGCGGTTCGCGGGCTCGTCGATCTCGTCGCTCTCCTTGGACATGACGTACAGCCGGTCCCGGCCGACGACCAGGCCGGGGCACTTGTCGACCACGCCGAAGAACGGGCCGGAGAAGCCGGTGCTGCCGCAGAGGGGCTCGTAGCCGCTCATGGAGATGGTGGCGCGCCGGCGGCCATTGGTGCCGTCCAGGGTGATCAGGTCGGTGACGTCGATGTCCCCCGCCTCCACGGCCAGTACGGGCGGGTCGGCGGAGGGCAGGTAGACCCCCTGGACGCCCTTGGAGACCTGGTAGGTCCAGCGGGGCTTTCCGGTACGGGCGTCGAGCTTCTGCACCCGGTAGGCCGCGTCACCGGACTGGCCGCACTTGACCAGGGCGAGCAGCGCGCGCCCGCCCGCGTACCCCTGGTCCTGGCAGGCGCCGGTGGCGGTGTTCCACAGCTTCTTGCCGCTCGCCATGTCGTACGCGACCGAGCCGTGGCCCCACGCGATGGCCACGACGCCCTTGGTGAGCGCGAGGTCGGTGTTGGTGACGTAGGCGAAGTCGGCACCGGGCATCTTCCGCTGCCACAGCTTCCTGCCGGTGTCGAGGTCGACGAACACGACCTGGTCGCAGATGCCCTTGCCGGCCGCGGCGCCGGAGTGGGGCGGCTGGATGACGACGGCGGTGCGGTGATCGGCCGTCATGTCCCCGCTGACCGCGCAGATGTGGCCGTCGAGCTTCAGGGACCAGGCGGTGTCGTCCTGGCCGGGCGCGATCCGGTAGCCCTCCAGGCGGCTGGCCACACCGCGTACCGCGAGCTTGTCGGTAGCCCAGAGGCCGGGGCCGTAGCGGGTGCCGACGGTGAGATCGCCCTCGTTGTGCTGGACGGCCGGCTCACCCTCGGGGGAGGCAGGGGCCGTCTCGTGCGTCTCGCGCACCTCGTCCGCCGCCTGCTTCACCGCCGCCGCGTTCTTGGCGTCGTCCCCGGCCCCGGCGGACGGCCACACGGCCGCCGCCCCGGCGGCGAGGGCGGCGGTCACCACGATGGCGGCCGCTCCGCCCAGCAGGCGTCTGCGGCGTCTGGCCCGTGTCTTGTCCGCGGACTGGGCGGACTCGGTGTAGACGGACGGGGACGGGCCGAAGCTCACGCTGCGGGGTCCTTTCGGCGGCGGCGCAGGTCGCGCGTGACGATGGCGGTGCCCGCTATGACGGCGACGAGGACGACGGCGATGCCGAGCGCGTAGGTCGCGTAGCGCCGGTCGCGCTCCTCGGGGGACTCGGCCAGCGAGAAGGGCGCCACGTCGGGCATGGGGGCCTTGGACAGGCCGGGGTCGGGCGTGGGACTGGCCGGTGCGGCGGCGAGGTCGGAGTCCTGGACGGCGCGTACGGGGTCGACGACGCCCCAGCCCACGAAGTTGTCGTGGCCGTTGACCGAGCGTTCGGCGGTCTGCTCGATGCGGGTGACGATCTGGGCCGGGCTCCAGTCGCGGTGCTTCTCCTTGAGGAGCGCGGCGACCCCTGCGACGAAGGGCGCCGAGAAGCTGGTGCCGTTGTCGGTGCACTGGCCGCCGCCGGGGACGGTGGACAGGATGTCCACGCCGGGCGCGGCGACGCCGACGAAGGAGCCCGCCTGGGAGAAGGGGGCGCGTTCGTTGTTGCGGTCCGAGGAGGCGACGGCGAGGACCCCCGGGAAGGCGGCCGGGTAGGTGTTCTTGACCTTGCCGTCCAGGCCATCGTTGCCCGCGGAGGCGACCACCACGACCCCGTGCGCGAGGGCCCGGCGTACGGCCTCGGCGAGGGCGGAGGTGCCGGAGAGCGGCTTGGTGGTGTCCTGGGAGATGTTGATGACACCGGCGCCCTTGGCCACCGCGTGGTCGATCGCCTTGGCCATCGAGTCGGAGTCGCCGCTGTTCTGCGCGTCGTTCTGCCGGATCGGGATGATGGTGGCGTTGGGGGCGAGCCCGACGAATCCGGTGCCCGCGCGGGGACGGGCCGCGATGATCCCGGCGACCTTGGTGCCGTGGCCGACCTGGTCGTCGGTGGGGTCGGCGCCCTTGCCCCTGGTCAGGAAGTCGCGGCCGAGCCCCTTGTCGACGGCCGGGGCGAGCTGGGGGTTCTTGGTGTCGACGCCGGTGTCGATGACGGCCACCCGGACGCCCTTGCCCTTGTCGGTGCCGCGCCACAGCTCGTCCAGCAGCACACGCTGGAGGGACCAGGGGGTGCCCTTGACGGTCTTGGCGGGGAAGGTGCACTCGCCGCTGCCGTCCAGGCGGAGGACGGGCGCGGGCGGGGCGGTGCCGAGGGTGGTCAGCAGTACGGCGGCGGTCAGCAGGGTTGCCTTCGCGGGCAGCACTCCTACGGCGCTCCTCATCGTGTTGTCGTCGCGTGGGAGGTGCGCGCTCACGAACCCTGCGGCTGGCGGGCGCCGTTGGTGTCGAGGCGGGGTCCCTTGGCGAGCAGTTCGGACCAGTCGGCGGGCACCTTGGCGGGCCGGACGTTCTCGTAGCCGAGCTTGACCTGGGCCTCGCTGGGCTCGGGGGTGCCGTCGGAGGACTTCTTGGCCTGCGCTCCGATGTCGGAGGTGCGGCTGTCGCTGTCTCCGTTGTTCTGGACGGCGTAGCGCAGGCCGGTGTCCGTGACCAGGAAGAGGCCGCCCGCGGTGGTCGCGGTGCCCTGGCTCTGGGTGTAGAGCAGGCCGGTGCCGGGGGTGACGTAGGTGCTGGTGCCGTCGGCGGTGATCTCGGCCGGGTAGTCCTTGCCGGCCCAGGTGCTCAGGGTGGTGGTGTTGTCGCCGGAGACCTCGCGGAGCACGCTGCACACGGTGTCGCGGCCGGAGCGGGAGTCGACCGCGTTGACCTGATCGACCTGCTGCTGGGGCCAGTCGGCGGGCTGTCCGGCGAAGGGGGTGGGGTCGGCGGTGAAGTCCTGGAGCCCGACGCTGCGGGCCTGGCTGTTCATATT
The DNA here is from genome assembly GCF_009865595.1 of Streptomyces sp. SID1328. Lineage (NCBI taxonomy): Bacteria > Bacillati > Actinomycetota > Actinomycetes > Kitasatosporales > Streptomycetaceae > Streptomyces > Streptomyces sp. SID1328. Next base: position 13,205 of record NZ_WWKH01000241.1, read on the forward strand.
GAGCTTGCCGGTCTGGGGCGAGGTGATGAGCAGCCAGGCGGTGAAGTCGCTGACGGGCTGCACCTTGCCGGGCAGCACCACGTAGTACTTGGTGCCCTCACCGGTCTCGGTCCGCAGGACCATGCCGACCCTGTTCTCCTGGGGAGAGAGCTGGCCGGGCACTCCGGCGGGGTCGCCGACGTTCGCGGGCAGCCGCGGGAAGCGGATGGGGGCGCCCTGGTGGAGGGTGGCGAGCCATTCCTTGGTGACCGTCTGGGGCTGCCGGGTGCCGACGAGGGCGTTGGTCAGCAGGTCGTTCTCCGTGCCGGTGAGGGCGTACGCGGTGCCGTCTGCGTCGACGAGGTAGCGGGCGCCGGTGCGGGTCTTGACGTAGAGCACGTCACCGCCGTGGAGGCGGCCCGCGCCGTCCGTCTTCGGGGCGTCCCGCGCGGCGAGCACGAAGGTGGCCTGCTGGACGGTCTCGCCCTTGCCGCCCGGCTGTTCGCACACGGCCCAGCGCTTGGCGGTGCCCGCGTCGTCGGCGGCGGGGAGCCGGTCGGGGGCGTAGGGGATGCCGAGGATGGGGCCGCGCGACAGCTTGCCGGAGTCGAGGATCTTGTCGCTGACCTGGATGACCTGGTAGCCGGCGTCGTTCATCAGCAGGCGGGCGGAGGCGAGGTTGAGCACCGGGTGCAGGCGGGTGGTCCTGCCCGTCTTGAGCACGACGTACCGGGTGGTGGACTGCTTGCCGACGATGACGCGGGTGCCGGGCTCGTCCCAGCCGGAGGGGGCAGTGGGCTGGAACATGCCCCAGGCGCCGAACACGGCCAGCGTCAGCGCGCCCGCCACCAGGGTCGGTACGACGGCACGCAGCGGCTTGGGGGCGCCTTCCTCGGTCCCGGACGGCGACGGCTGGAGGAAGGCCGCGAGGGTGCGCCTCTTCGCAAACGTGTAGGCGTTGAGTTCATCCCGCCGTGATGCCATAAGTGCCTGCTTCTCCCCGTTGTCGCAGTGGCGGGCACCGGTCCCGCGCCGCGATGTCAGACCGGCCCTCTACTATGCATGGTGGCCGCCGGTGCTGGTGGAGCGGGTAGGGTACCGGGGCCTTCGAGGGGCCCGAATGGGATGCCGGGGCCTGTGAGTTGTGAGTGATACGGGGGGATTCGGTGATGGCTTCCGTTACGCGGTCGCGCTTGCGGGGCCGGGCGCGGGCCGAAGAGCCTCGCGCGCCCGAGCCGGAGTCCGGTGGCGCCCCGGCCGGCACGCCGACGTCAGCCACCCCTTCCGGGACCCACTTCCGTACGACGGGTGGGCAGGTCGGATCGTTTCGCCTGCAACGGCTCGTACTGCTGGAGCTGGCCGTCGCCGTCCTGGTCGTCGGCTGGGTGATCTCACCGTTCGCGCTGATGCCCGCGGGACTGGTCGCGCTGGCGCTGGTACTGCTGGCCGTGGTGCGCCGCCGAGGCCGCACGCTGCCCGAATGGCTGGTCACCGCACGGGCGTTGAGGGCCCGTCAACAACGCGCCCGTAACACGCCCGTACCGCCGGGCACGGAGCCCGCGCTGGTGCCCGCGCTCGAGTGCGAGCCCGCGCTGCGGACCTACTCGTACGGGGGACGCGACCGGCGCCCGGTCGGCATGGTGGGTGACGGCACGTTCCTCACCGCCGTACTCCAGGTGGAGGCCGACGCGACGGCGCTGCGCGCCGACCGCAACCGCCAGCCGCTCCCCCTCGCCCTGGTGCGGGACGCCCTGGAGGTCGACGGCATCCGGCTGGAGTCCGCCCAGGTCGTGCTGCACACCCAGCCCGCACCCGCGCTGCACCTCCCCCAGCAGTCGGTCGCCGTCGCCAACTACCTGCCGCTGCAGGAGCAGACGGGGGCTCCGGCCGTCCGGATCACCTGGATCGCGCTGAAGCTCGACCCCGAGCTCTGCGCGGAGGCCGTGGCCGCGCGCGGGGGCGGGCTCGTGGGGGCGCAGAAGTGCGTGGCGCGGGTCGCGGACCATCTGGCGAGCCGGCTGACGGGCGCGGGCATGCGGGCGACCATCCTCGACGAGGAGGAGCTGATCGGCGCGCTCGCCACCTCCGCCTCCGCCAACCCGCTGGTCACGGCCGAGGCCGGGCGCGGTGAGCGGCGCGAGCGGCGCACCGAGGAGTCCGGGCGCGGCTGGCGCTGCGACAACCGTCGGCACACCACGTACTGGATACGGCGCTGGCCCCGGCTCGGTGGTGAACGGGGCGAGACGCTCCCGCAGTTCGTCGCGCTGGTCACGGCGACCCCGGCACTGGCCACCACGTTCAGCCTCACGCTCGCGCGGGCGGAGCGGCAGGAGGTCGCGCTGACCGGTCATCTGCGGGTGACGGGACGCAGCGACGACGAACTCGTGGCCGCACGCCGCTCGTTGGAGGGCGCGGCCCGGCACGCCGGGGCGGGGCTCGCCCGGCTCGACCGTGAGCAACTGCCGGGCATGCTGGCCACCTTGCCCCTGGGAGGCGCGCGATGACGAGCACACGGGCGACCACCGCCCCGGAAGCGCCCACGCGCGCGGGGTCCGGACTGCGCCGGGCCGGGGAGCGGCTGCGGCAGGGGTTCGGGCTGCTCGGCCCCCGGCACGGCCGGCACCTGCTGCCCGCCGCCGAACTGGACGCGCTCGCACTGCCCATCGGGGACGACGGAGTGGTGGCCGGCGTGGACACCGAGGGGCGTCCGGCGGTGCTGGGCGTCAACCGGCCGACTCCGTACGACGTGGTGCTGATCGGCGGCCTGTGGACGGCGCAGGTGCTGGCGCTGCGCACGGCGGCCACGGGCGCGCGGGTCGCGGTGGAGACCGGCCGGCCGCAGGCGTGGATGCAGATGGTGCACGCCATGGGCGGCGGGCAGAACGGCCTCTCGGTGTACGAGGTGGGCCGGGTGCCTCCGCAGGGCGCGTCCGCGGGCACGCCGGTGCTGGTGGTGCGGGACTGCGGGATGCGGCCGCCGCGCGGACGGGTGGCGGCGGGGCCTTGGCAGTCGGTGGTGACGCTGCTGCCCTATCTCTCCCCGGTCGCGCCCCGGTTGCTGCGTCAGGCGCGGCTCACCGGCATCCAGCGGGTCTCGCCGGACGAGGCGGCCGAGCTGGGGCGCACGATGGGGCTGTCGCGGACCGAGGTCGAATCGCTGCCTGGGCTACCCGACGGGGTCACCCTGTGGTGCACCGACCGGGACCGGCAGTACGTGCTGACGCAGCCCACCGACGCCGAGGTCGGACTGCTGGGCAACCCGCGCCGGATGGACTGAACCGACCTTTCCCGCCCGCTTTGTTCGCGTTGTGAGCGTTCCGGGTGTGAACCGGGCCTGCCGGGGCGGGGCTCGTGGTGATTAGGCTGGGAGCGGGCGCGATGCCGAAACCTGTGGACGGGCGCCGTCCCTGGGGGGAGCACCGGTGGACCGGGCTGTCACACGGCCCGGTTGCCCCGGCACGCGATGAAAGTGCTCGACCACACCAGGAGGAACTGTGAGCAGCGATCGGGACGGTATGCGCGGGGGCTGGGCCACACCCGACGACGACCAGCCCGACGCGGAGTCGGCCGTCGAGAACACGGGCGAGTTCACCATCGACTACGCGCCGCCCGCCTGGTACACGCAGAACGCGTCGTCGTCCGGGGGCGCCACCGGCGGTTCGGCCGGTGGTGGTACGAACGGTTCCGGTGAGCCCGCTCCGGTGCCGCCGTTCCCGGGGACGCCGCCCGCGTCCGGTACCCCGTACGCCCCGCCCGCCCCTTCCGCTCCGCCCGCACCGCCGGTCGGCAGTCCGGTGCCGGTGCCGCAGCTTCCGACGGGGTTCGAGGCGCAGGGGGCCGAGGATGCCCCGGCGCCGGCGTCCGAGCCGGAGCCGGAGCCGGAGAACGGGGACTTGGAGTCCGGGGCGACCATGCGCTTCTCCGCTGCCGCGTTGAAGCGGGAGATCGCGGAGCGCGAGGCGGCCGAGGCCGTGGCGGCGGACAGCGGCGAAGGTGACGCCGAGGGTGCGGCCGGCGCGGACGCGGATGCGGATGCGGATGCCGCGTCTGCCCCTGTCTCTGCCTCTGCCTCTGCCTCTGCGGAGGACGGCGACGACGAGCCGGGCACCGCCGCTGAGACCGAGGACGAGGAGGTCGCGGCCGAGGCGGAGTCCACCCAGGTCGAGCCCACCGAGGACGAGCCCGAGCAGGAGGCCGAAGC